>NZ_JBVVQO010000011.1:0-111491 GCF_055811215.1 Mesorhizobium sp. WSM4819 | reverse complement strand
TCCTAATTTTTTTAACCTCCGCCCCGCGCGGTCTCTCCCAACCCACATTTCCCGACCGGCCCTTACTTTAATCTCTCCTACCCGGGCCCCCCCCCCGGCCGCGCTGCGCGCGCGCCCGGCTTGTTTTTGCGATGCGCGGCTGGCAGTAGTTTCCGGGATTGACTTTCCGTCGGAGCCATCTGGCGGACCTTGCACTGTCCCGGAATCCCAAACATGCCCTTTTCGATCGCGACCTGGAACATCAATTCCGTCCGCCTGCGCATGCCGCTCGTCGAACGCCTGCTTGTCGAACAGGCACCGGACGTGCTCTGCCTGCAGGAAACCAAAGTTCCGGACGAACTGTTTCCCGAGAAGGCGTTTCGCAAGCTCGGCTATCAGCACATCGCCTTCCACGGCCAGAAGGGCTATCACGGCGTGGCGACGGTGGCGCGCCGGCCGATAGCGATTGTCGAAAAGCGCCGCTTCTGCGAGATCGAGGACTGCCGACATCTGTCGGTCACCGTGCGGGCCGGCGGCAAGGCGATCCTGCTGCACAATTTCTATGTTCCGGCCGGCGGCGACGAGCCCGACCCCGTTATCAACCGCAAGTTCAAGCACAAGCTGGATTTCGTCGCCGAAATGAACGCCATCCGCGCCGAGCACGACGAAGTGTCCGGCTCGATCCTGGTCGGTGACCTCAACATCGCGCCGCTCGAGCACGATGTCTGGTCGCACAAGCAGCTCCTGAAAGTGGTCAGCCATACGCCGGTCGAGACGGAAAATTTCGAGGCGATGCGGCTCGCCGGCGACTGGGTCGACCTGATGCGGCTCAACGTGCCTTACGAGCAGAAGCTCTACACCTGGTGGAGCTATCGCGCGCAGGATTGGCAAGCGTCGGATCGCGGCCGGCGGCTCGACCATGTCTGGTCGTCGCCGAACCTGGTGCCGAGCTTTGCCGGCTACGAGATCCTGCGGCCGGCGCGCGGCTGGCAACGGCCGTCGGACCATGTGCCTGTCATAGCGCGGTTCGACCTGGATTAGCCTCCACGGCTTCGTCATCCTCGGGCGGAGCGGGAGCGAAGCGAACCGCGCAGACCCGAGGATCCATGCCGTTCCTTTTGAGCGTCGCGACAGCGCAGAATCTCGCGATTTCGGCGGGACAGCGCCCCCCTCTGTCCTGCCGGACATCTCCCCCACAAGGGGGGAGATTGGCAGCTTCGCCATCTCACATCCTATCCCCGTTCAGTCGTCGAAACGCGGCGCCAGCTTCTCGATGCGGCGGATCATTGCCAGAAAATCCTCGGAGATGCGCTGGTGCAGGTGGACCGCGATATCGGGATATTCCTCCAGGATGCGGTGGAACATCTTGCGGCTGAGCCGCAGCACTTCCGAATCGATCTCGGCGGATGCGCTGGTCAGCCGGTTGGTGTCGGCGATCAGTGCCAGTTCGCTTAGCATCGTACCGGGGCCGGCCGTGCCTATCGGGACGCGGGCGCCATCCTGCTCGCGATACAGCACGATGCGCCCGCTGACCACGATATAGGCGCAATCGGCCTCGTCGTCCTCGCGGTAGAGCTTGTGGTCGGCCTGCAGCCTGGTGGTTTCCGCGCCAAAGGCGAGCAGACGCAGCTGTTCCTCCGTGAAGCTCTCGAAGAGCCTCACGGCGGACAGGATGCGGATGTCGTCATCCAACGCCATCTAGCTGTGTCCCCGAACGGCCAGTCCAATCCCTCCATTGGAGCGCCGAGCGTTCCTTTGGACGCGGCAAAGGACGCTCTAAACGCTTTGAAATCGACGCATCGGGCTTTCCAAAAAACGAATCGGGTTTTTGGGCCGTTGCGTCAGCGAGCTCGATCCAGAACCACCTCCAGTCTCAGGATCGTACCCGAAAGCGGCGCCTCCCCTAACCGCTGATTGAATGATTAAATGTTTAAGGAACCAGCTTGTAGCCACCACTTTCTGTCACAAGAATTTCTGCGTTGGAAGGATCGCGCTCGATCTTCTGGCGCAGTCGATAGACATGGGTTTCCAGCGTGTGCGTGGTGACGCCGGAATTGTAGCCCCACACTTCCTCAAGCAGCACGTCGCGCGTCACCACCTTCTGGTCGGCGCGATAGAGATACTTGATGATCGAGGCTTCCTTTTCGGTCAGCCGCACCTTGGCGCCGCGCTGGTCGATCAGAAGCTTCTGGCTAGGCTTGAAAGTGTAGGGGCCGACCGAAAAGGTGGCGTCTTCGCTCTGCTCATGCTGGCGAAGCTGGGCACGGATGCGGGCCAGGAGAACCGCGAAGCGGAACGGCTTGACCACATAGTCGTTGGCGCCGGCTTCGAGGCCGAGAATCGTGTCGGAATCGGTGTCGTGTCCCGTCAGCATGATGATAGGCGACTTGTAGCCGCCCTTGCGCAGTATCTTCACCGCCTCTCGGCCATCCATGTCGGGGAGGCCGACATCCATGATGAGCAGATCGATGATGCCGCCGCGGGCCGTGGCGATGCCTTTGGCGGCGGTTGATTCCTGCAGGACGTCGAATTCTTCATAGAGAGACAATTGCTCGACGAGCGTGCCGCGCAGGTCGTCATCGTCATCGACGATCAGAATGGTGCGTGAAGTCATGGATCAATCCGTTGTTTTGAAAAGAAAATTCAGTTGACCGCTGCCTGTTTATGCGGAAGCTGACCGGCACAACAGCCGATCACAATGATTTGTTCCGTGGCACGATCATACAAGAAAAAACGCGCGTGCAATGAGGCGAGCGCATTTTTGCGAAAAGGGCTTCGTGTTCTCACCGTGCGCGCCAGGCCCGGCCACCCCAGCCAGGGACTTCTGCAGGCTGGCAAACTGGTGTTTTCCTGTGCGCTGGGGCGCGGCGGCATATCGGCCGGCAAGCGCGAAGGCGATGGCGCCACGCCGCTTGGGTCGATGCGGATACTGTCGGGATATTTCCGTAACGATCATTTTCCCGGCGGCCGCAAAACCCGGCTGGCGATGGCGCCGATCGGTCGCGATCTTGGCTGGTGCGAAGTGCCTGAGGACCGCAACTACAACCGTCCGGTCAAGATTCCCTATGGCGCCAGCCACGAGCGGATGCTGCGCGCCGACCGCCTTTATGACGCCTGCCTGGTGCTCGACTGGAACATTGCGCCACGTCGCCGCGGACGCGGCAGCGCCATCTTCTTTCATTTGGCCCGCCCCGACTTCACACCGACGCAAGGCTGCGTCGCGGTGACAGCACGCACGATGGCCCGGCTGTTGCCGCTGCTGTCGGACCGCACGGTGATGAGGGTGGTGAGGTGAGGGAGGGGAATAGGCAGTAGGGCAGTAGGGCAGGAAGAAAGTGTCAGTAGGGTTGCGCAGGCGCGCCCACTTGCCTTTTTCTTTGCCTACTGCCTACTGCCTACTGCCCTATTCCTCTGCCAGCCGATGTCGAGCAGACCCAAGCGGCCGAGTTCCCGGTCCATCGCGCGCGCGACATCCTTGCGCTCGGCGCCGATGTCGCGCAATTGCCGGTCCGAAAGGTCGTCGACGTTCTCGGGCGGGAGGTTGACCGCCATTTTTGCATGGCGCAACCAATCAGACACCGCGCGCAGCCAGGCCGGGCGGATGGTTACAGGACTCAAGACGATGTGAGACATGGTGCAATCCGGCTTCTCCGGACATCAAGTCCGGTTTGATGCTTGTTCGATGGTCACATCATGACTGATTGAAATTAAAACGAGAAACGAGTAGTTTTCTCTGCATCTTCAAGTTTTGTTTGAGGATTGAAAATGCTCGACCGGCCTCTCCTCGTCCTATTCTGATGGCGCGCCTGCTGCCAGGAACCCGTGCACTGAGGACGCTGGAAGCAGCCGCCCGGCACCTCAATTTCACCCGCGCCGCGGACGAACTTGGCCTGACCCCGGCCGCGGTCAGCCACCAGATCAAGGAGATCGAGGATCAGCTCGGCATCGTGCTGTTCACGCGCACCAGCCGCACCATCCGGCTGACCGAGGCGGGCGCGGTGCTGTTCGAGGCCTCGACCGACGCGCTCGACCTGCTTGGCCGCGCCGTCTCACGGGCGCACAAGCTGGCGCGTGGAACGGCGTTGCTGAAAGTGACACTCGACGCCCAGTTCGCGACAAAATGGCTGATGCGACGCGTCGATGATTTTCGCAAGCAGCGACCGGGCATCGAGCTCCGCTTCGACATTGCCTCTGAATTGCGCGATTTCGACCTGGACGACGTCGATGTCGGCATCCGTTTCGGCGCGGGAAAATATCCCGGCCTTTGCACCCACCGGCTGTTCGACAACATCATCATCCCTGTGTGCAGCCCCAGCCTGCTGGCCTCCGGCCCGCCGCTGCGCGAGCCACGCGATCTCTTCCATCACACGCTCGCCCACATCGAGTGGGCGCGACAGGGCGTGACCTGGCCAAACTGGCGGATGTGGATGGCGGCGGCCGGCGTCGACGATTTCGACGACAGCCGGACGATCGTGTTCGGCACCTCGACCGACGCCGTTCAGGCCGCGCTCGACGGCAATGCCGTTGCGCTCGCCGATTTTGCCATGGTGGCGAGCGACCTTTCCGAGGGCCGGCTGATCCGGCCCTTCGAACTTGGCATCAAGGTTCCGCCCGACTTCGCCTACTTCCTGGTCTATCCCGTCGCATCCGCCAATGATCCCAGGATCGTGGCGTTCAGGGATTGGCTCCTCAACGAAGTTCACAACCCGCAGCCGGAGCCGACGCTTGGATGAGCTTCAGGTCGCCCTGAGTGATCAGCTGGCAGTCGTCGACCTATTTTCATGGCGGCAGCGTCAGCCCGCGACATCCGCCGCGCCGAACCAACCGATCACCGCGCCGATGATAAGCAGCACGCCGAGCCAGTGGCCGCAGTCGATGATGGTCAAGTCCCAGTCGAACCCTTGGTAGCGATGATTGACGGATAGCGTCGTGGCGACGAATCCGAACCAGAGAACGAAGCCGAAGACGAGCCCGGCAACGAGGCTCGGTTCGCCACCGGTCATCGCTGCGACGATCAGAGACATGACGAGCGCCATGACAATTTCCGCGACGAAGCTGATTACGAAGGGCAGCGGCGATTTACTCATGGTCGCCGGATCAAGCCTGGTGGCCTTTAGCCACTGCTTGCTCAGGCCCATGTACCAGGCAGCGCCGAACAACCACGCCACCACCGCGGGAACGATCACTGCCAGCCAGTTCACTGCTGAAAAATCCATGATTTCCTCCCCGGAAGCATGTCGCTCAAAAGCATGCCCCCCGGGGCCCGAGCCGGGGGTGCCCAGCGGTTTTGGGACAACGGCATGTGTATTCTCAAAATCGAAGCGTGATGGAACGCCTGTTCGGCGATGCCGTCAAGAAAACCGCCAGACGGTGGTGCGTTTGACCAGCGCGTCTTCCAGCGCCCGGGTTACCGCCACCTCGTAGACGGCGAGCGGCTCCAGTCCAGCTTTCGGCAGATAGGAGCGGCCGGGATCGCCGACGAGGATGTCGGCTCCACGCGCCTTGAGCGTCGCGAACCATGGCTTCAGCCGGTCGGCGAAGGATTTGTCGTAGAAGACGTCACCGGCCAGGACCACATCCCAGCCCGCATCGGTTCCGATGCAGTCGGTGCCAAGAAACATTATCCCGACGCCATTGGCCTCGGCGTTGAGGCGGATCGCGGTCGCGCAGAACGGGTCGATGTCGGCGGCGATCACCTCTGCCGCGCCGGCCTTTACTGCCGCAATGGCGACAAGGCCGGAACCGGAGGCAAAGTCGAGCACGCGCTTGCCCTGCACATCAGACGGATTGTCGAGGATGTAGCGGGCAAGGCCCTGGCCGCCGGCCCAGGCGAAGGCCCAGAAAGGCGGCGGCAGACCGATTTCGGCCAGTTCGTCCTCTGTCCGCTGCCACAGATCATGCGCCTCGTCCGCCAGATGCAGCAGCATCTCCGGGACATGCGGCGGTGCCATCAGCGCCGTGTTGTCGAGGATGAAGTTTCTCGCGCTGTTTGGCGTCAGCGCCGTCACGGCGCCGGCGTCAGGTCGCCCATGCGGCAGACCTCTTTCCATTCGGCCGGCGTCACCGGCTGCACGGAAAGTCGTCCGAGCCGGACCAGCGCCATCTCGGCAAGCTTGGGGTTGGCCTTGACCTGCTCCAGCGTCACCGGCTTCGGCACATCCTTGACGGCGCGGATATCGACACATTCCCAGCGCGGATCGTCAGTAGTGGTGTCCTGATGGGCCAGCGCGCAGACCTCGACGATGCCGACCACGTCGAGCCCGTCGTTGGAATGGTAGAAGAAGCCGAGGTCGCCGATCTGCATCGCCTTCATGTTGTTGCGCGCCGCATAGTTGCGCACGCCGTCCCATTGCGTGCCGGCCTCGCCCTTCGCCTTGAGGTCCTCGAAGGAGAAGACCGAGGGTTCGGATTTGAACAGCCAGTAGTTCATTTTTTGCTCCTCCACGGCTGGAGATCAGCTACAGCGCCGCGCGTCTTTCAGACGCGCAAAGGACGCTGTAGCACTTTGATTTTGCGCATGATCCTTTCCGAAAATCGATTCCGATTTTCGGAGTCATGCACTCACTGGCTTGTTGAAGGTCCAATTCCATTGCCGGATTTCGACGCTTTCGAACAGCCCTGCCCTGGCAAAGGGGTCTGCCGCCGATAGCGCTTCTGCCGCCTCCAGATCGGGCGCCTCAACCACGACGAGGCTGCCGTTCGGCTTGCCGTCGGCGTTGAGGAACGGACCGGCGAAGGCCAGCTTGTTCTCGCCGTTCAGTCCCTCCAAAAAGGCAACATGCTCGGGCCGCGTATCGAGCCGCACCTGCAGGCTTCCAGGCTTGTCCTTGCAAATCAGCGCAAACAGCATCTTTCCATCTCCGGATTGTTCAACATTACACGTCGGTTTCGGTCTTCAGCGGCCTTGTCATCAGTGCCGACACAGCCTGACGGATGGTGATCGTGCCGTCCAGTATGGCGGCGACGGCGGTGATGATCGGCGCGTCGATGTTGCGCTCGGTGGCGATGCGGGCGGCGATCGCCGCCGTCGGCACCCCCTCGGCCAGGGCCAGCCCGGCAAGCGGCTTGCCTTGCCCCAGCGCCAGCCCGTAGGCGTAATTGCGCGACTGGGCGGACGAGCAGGTGAGCAACAGGTCGCCGAGACCGGAAAGTCCCATCAGCGTTTCCGGCCTCGCGCCGAAGGCGGCGCCGATGCGGCGCAATTCGACAAAGCCGCGCGTCACCATGGCGGCCTGGGCGCTGGCGCCGAGCTCGGCGCCGGTGACCGCACCGGCGGCAATGGCGAAGACGTTCTTCAGCGCGCCGCCGATCTCGACGCCGATGAGGTCGTCGCTCGAATAGCAGCGCAGATTCTGCGCCGAAAAGCGTGCGGCCAGGTCGGCCGCCAGACCCTCATTGCCGGCGGCGACCACCACGGCCGTCGGCAGCCCCCTGGCGACGTCAGTGGCGAAGCTCGGCCCGGACAGGGCGGCGACCGGATTTTCAGGCAGGGTCTCTCCAGCGACCGCCGACAGCAATGCGCCGGTGTCGCGCTCGATGCCCTTGGCGCAGAGGACCAGCGGGACGTCCTTCGGCATATGGGCTTTCGCGGTGGCCAGCATGGCGCGCAGCGACTGCGCCGGCGCCACCGCCAGCACGCAGTCGGCGCCGTCGAGCGCAGCCTCGATATCACTCGTTGCCACGATGCCGGCCTGGAGCGCGATGCCAGGCAGATAGCGCGGATTTTCGCCACGGTCGATCGCGGCGACGGTCTCCGGGTCGCGCGCATAGAGGCGGACGAAATGGCCGGCGCGCAACATGGCCAGCGCCAGCGCCGTGCCCCAGGCACCGCCGCCGAGCACGGCAACGCGCCAGCCGCTTGGTACCTTGTGGCCGCTGCCGCTCATGCCTTGGCTCCGCGCCGGCCCGAGCCGACCATCGGAGCGGAGATGCTGTCCAGCGGCCAGCGCGAACGCGGCACGAAATCAGCGGTGTTTTCACCCGATATGCCGGCGCGCAGCCGCTCGATGCCGGCCCAGGCGATCATCGCCGCATTGTCGGTGCAGAGCTTGAGCGGCGGCGCGACGAAGGCAAAGCCGGCCTTCTCGCACAGGGCTTCGAGTGTGGTCTTGATCGTCCGGTTGGCGGCGACACCGCCTGCAACGACGAGCGCAGGCTTCAGCTCGCTCGGAAACTCCTGGCGGAAACGGTTCAGCGCCCTCGAAACACGGTCATCCAGCGCATCCGCAACCGCCGCCTGGAAGGAGGCGCAGATGTCGGCGACGTCCTGGTCGCTCAAAGGGGCAATGGCCGTCGCTGCCTGGCGCACGGCGGTCTTCAGCCCGGAAAAGGAAAAATCGGGCTGCGCCGAGCCCTTCATCGGCCGCGGGAAGGCGAAGCGCGCGGCGTCGCCGGTCGTCGCCGTCTTCTCGACATTCGGCCCGCCTGGATAGGGCAGGCCGAGCATCTTGGCCGTCTTGTCAAAAGCTTCGCCGAGCGCATCGTCGATGGTCGTCGCCCAGCGCTGGTAGTCGCCAACGCCACGCACCGCGACGATCTGCGTGTGGCCGCCGGACACCAGCAGCAACAGATAGGGAAAGTCGAGCCCGTCGGTCAGCCGCGCGGTCAGCGCATGGCCTTCGAGGTGGTTGATGGCAATCAGCGGCTTGTTTGCCGCGGCTGCGATCGCCTTGGCCGTCATCAGCCCGACGATCAGACCGCCGACGAGGCCGGGGCCGGCGGTCGCAGCGATCGCGTCGATATCGGCGAGATCGACGCCTGAATCGGCAAGCGCGGCCTCGATGATGCCGTCCAGCGCCTCGACATGGGCGCGCGCGGCGATTTCCGGGACGACGCCGCCGAAGGCGGTATGCTCTTCGATCTGGCTGAGCACGATATCAGACAGGATTTTCGGCGCGCCGCCGCCGTCCAGCTCTACGACGCTGGCGGCGGTCTCGTCACAACTCGTCTCAATGCCCAGAACGCGGATCAATTCGTTGCCATCCCTGGAGATTGTGCAACCAGGCTTTCCCCGTTAGGAGAAGCCCAAGGTCTGTTGATATTCAGGTGATGCCGGCCTGCAAATGGCGGGTTCCTGCGCTTCCGGTGCTCACGTACTCAAAGTACGCTCCGCTCCGGTTCTCGGAAACCACCATTTTCGGCTCGGCCTGACCTGAATCTCAACAGACCTCTATCTGCCGGTTATCACGGACAGCGCGCCATGCAAACAACCTTGAAAATCGGAACACGCGGCAGCCCGCTGGCGCTGGCGCAGGCGCATGAAACGCAGGCGCGGCTGATGGCCGCTCACGGCATGCCGGTTGAGGCATTCGAGGTGGTCGTCATCTCGACCAGCGGCGATCGCATCCAGGACCGGCCGCTGTCGGAAGCCGGCGGCAAGGGGCTGTTCACCAAGGAAATCGAGGAGGCGCTGCTGGCGCGCCGCATCGACATCGCCGTGCATTCGTCGAAGGACATGCCGACGGTGTTGCCCGACGGGCTGGAACTGTCTGCCTTCCTGCCGCGCGAGGATGCCCGCGACGCCTTCGTCGGCAAGGCGGCCAAAACGATCGCCGGATTGCCGCACGGCGCGAAGGTCGGTTCGTCGTCGCTCCGACGCCAGGCGCTGATACGGCGGATGCGGCCGGATCTCGACGTGGTGATGTTCCGCGGCAATGTGCAGACGCGGCTGCGCAAGCTCGACGAGGGCGTCGCCGACGGCACCATCCTTGCCTATGCCGGGCTGAAGCGGCTCGGACTCGAAGATGTCATCACCGACCTGATGCCGCTCGACAGCTTTCCGCCGGCGCCGGGGCAAGGCGCGATCTGCATCGAAAGCCGCATCGGCGACCTCGATGTGGAAAGGATGCTGACGGCAGTCCATGACGTGCCGACCGGGCAGGCGCTGGCCTGCGAACGGGCTTTCCTGGCGGCGCTCGACGGTTCCTGCCGCACGCCGATTGCCGGCCATGCGACGATATCGGACGAAACGGTGTTCTTCGGCGGGCTGATCATCTCGCCGGACGGCGTGCAATCGCATGAGGTCAAGGCGGAAGGCCCGGCGCAGGATGCCCCCCGCATCGGCGACGATGCCGCCAGGACCGTGCGGGCCAAGGCCGGTGAAAAATTTTTCGACGGCTGGGCCTGACATGCGTCGCGTCCTGGTGACGAGGCCGGAGCCGGGGGCCTCGCGCACGGCACAGCGGCTCGAGGACCTGGGTTTTAAACCGATCCTGCTGCCGCTGACCGAAACGGTGGCGCTGCCGGTGGATCCGGACAGGGTCGCAGCCAATGCCGCGGCCGTTGCCGTCACCAGCGCCAATGCCGTGCGCCATGCGCCGAAAGAAATCAGCGCGGCGCTCGCCGGTTTGCCTTGCCATGCCGTCGGCAGACGGACAGCGCAGGCCGCCCGTGCGGCCGGGTTTCTGTCGGTCAGCGAAGGGCCGGGCGATGCCGAGGCACTGGCGGATGCGCTGGCTGGCGATTACGCCGGACAAACCATCGTCTATTTGTGCGGGCGGGTGCGTTATTCGGGTTTCGAGCAGCGGCTGCAGTCGGCAGGCGTTCAGGTTCGCGCCGTCGAGACCTATGACACTGTCGCGCTGGATTATTCCGATGAGGCCGTTCTTGCGCGCTTGTCCGGCCTGCCGGTCGAGGCGGTGCTGCTCTTTTCGGCCAAGGCCGCCACAGCGCTGCAGGCACTGGCTGGGCGGCCGGCGCTGCGTGGGCTGTTTAAAAAGGCATGTTTTTTTGCGCTGTCCGGACGTATCGCCGCAGCCTTGGAGACTGTTGCCTCAGAACAGCTCCGCGTTGCACCGGAGCCCAGCGAGGAGGCCCTGCTGGAGCTTTTGCGGACGTCGCCTTGACCCCGTGTCATCACGCCGCCCCTTTTCACCGCTTGGTGATGTGCTAGACCCTTTCTGAACCATCCCGAAGCGAAATTTGCGGAGCCCAAGCATGGTCAAGACGCCGAAGATGCGGCATTCGAAAAGCCGTCGCGAGCCGGTGACCATCGAGATCGAGCCCGGCGCTGTCTCGCGTGTTGCCGACGAGGATGCCGCCAACGGGCGGACCGACGAGGCGAAGGCGGAGGAGGCGGCAAGCGCGTCGCAGCCAGAAGCGCCTGAAGAACCCGTCCATGCCGACCAGACCGACATCGAGCCGTGGGAACATGCCGAAGCGGCCCCGCCGGCCGGCTCGGAACAGCCGGCAGAGGGCGGCGCCAAAGGTCCCGAAGGCCCCAAACCGACTTATCCGGCCGGCTTGGAGGCATCGGCGAAGCGGGGCTTCGACTACAGTTTCGACGACGCATCGGCCAAGGACGCTTCGGCCAAGGCGGGCGCCGCAGACGCGGCGAAGGAAACCCAGACAGGGACTGAAGATATGGCAGCACAGCCGAAGCGTGGCGGCATCAACGGCATCGCCGCCGGCATTATCGGCGGCGTCATCGCGCTGGCTGCCGCCGGAGGGCTGCAGTATGCCGGCCTGCTCGGCGCGCCAGGGGCTGGCGATTTGTCCTCGGGCGGCGTGTCGCTCGATGGCGTCAATAGCGAAATCGCTGCGCTGAAAAGCGAGATTGCCGGACTCAAGGAAACAGCCGGCAACAATGACGCCACGGCCAAGGTGGACGGGCTGTCGTCAGCGCTGGATCAGGTCAAGACGGATGTCGCGGCGCTGAAATCCGCCATCGAGCAGGGCGGAGCAGGCGACACAGCCGGGCTTGCAGCCCTCGGCGACAAGGTCAGGCAGATCGAGACGGCTGTTGCGGCGCTTGGCCAGACCGGCAACACGGCGCCGGTCGATCTCGGACCGCTCAACGAAAAGCTGGCCGGGCTCGACGCGGCAGTGAAATCCGCCGGCGAGACGGCGAAGGCACAGGACGGCCGGCTTGCGGCGCTGGAACAGTCGGTGTCGCAGCTTTCCGACAAGGTCGAGGCACAGGCCGGGCAGCCCAAGGTTGCGCTCGCCATCGCCGCATCGGCGCTGAAGGCAGCACTCGACCGTGGCGCGCCATTCGCCGCCGAACTCGAAAGCTTTACGGCGATTTCGCCGGATGCTCCAGAGATCGCAGCCTTGCGTGCCTACGCCGAAAAGGGCGTTCCGACCCGGTCGGAGATCGCAACCGAAATGCCTGCCGCCGCCAATGCCATGGTCGCTGCCTCCGAGCCCGTCGACCAGAATGCCGGCTTCCTGCAAAGCCTGCTGTCGAGCGCGCAATCGCTGGTCAAGGTCAGGCCGATTGGTGCCGTCGAAGGCGCTGGCGCACCGGAAGCCGTCGCCCGCATGGAGGTAGCGGTCAATCAGGGCGATTACGCCAAGGCGCTCAGCGAATACGATACGCTGCCCGAGGCGGTGAAGGCTGCCGGCGCCGAATTTGCCGGCAAACTGAAGGCGCGAATCGAGGTCGAGAAGCAGGTCGACGCGTTGATCGCCAGTGCGATGAAGGCGTGAGGGAAACCCGATGATTCGCATTCTGCTTTTCCTCGTCGTGGTTTTCGCGCTCGGGCTGGGTTTCGCCTGGCTGGCCGACCGGCCGGGCGAGATGGTCGTCACCTTCAGCGGCTACCAATACCAGGTCAGCCTGATGGTGGCGGCGGTGGCGGTCGTTGCCGTGGTTGCCGCGGTGATGATCGCCTGGTGGCTGCTCAAGGCGCTGTGGAACAGCCCCTACGCGATCTCGCGCTATTTCCGCGTGCGCCGTCGCGATCGTGGCTATCAGGCGCTGTCGACCGGCATGATTGCCGCCGGCGCCGGTGACGGAGCGCTCGCCCGCAAGAAGACCAAGGAAGCGGCAAAGCTGATCCGCTCCGACCAGGAGCCGCTGATCCAATTGCTGGAGGCGCAAGCCTCGCTGCTCGAAGGCGACCATCAGGGTGCCCGCGAAAAGTTCGAGACCATGCTCGACGATCCCGAAATGCGGCTGCTCGGCCTGCGCGGGCTTTATCTCGAGGCCGAACGCCTCGGCGACCGCAACGCGGCGCGGCACTACGCCGGCCGCGCTGCCGCGATGGCGCCGCAGCTGGCCTGGGCCGCCGAATCGACGCTGGAAGACCTGACCGGGCGCGGCGACTGGGACGGCGCGCTGAAACTGGTCGAGGCGCAGAAATCGACGCGGCAGATCGAGCGCGATGCCGCCAACCGGCGTCGCGCCGTGCTGCTCACCGCCAAGGCGCAGGCGCTGATCGACAGCGATCTCAATGCCGCCAAAACCGCTGCTCTGGAGGCCAACCGGCTGCGGCCGGATTTCGCGCCGGCGGCGGGGATCGCAGCCAAACTGCTGTTCAGACAGAATGATGTGCGCAAGGGCGCGAAGATCCTCGAAACGGCGTGGAAAGCCGAGCCGCATCCAGAGATCGCCGAGCTTTACACCCACGCCCGGCCAGGCGATGCCGTGCTCGACCGCCTGAACCGGGCGAAGAAGCTGCAGGAGATGAAGAAGAACCACGCCGAATCGTCGCTGGCGGTGGCGCGCGCCGCGCTCGACGCGCAGGACTTTTCAACCGCCCGCAAAGAGGCCGAGGCGGCTATCCGCATGGATCGCCGCGAAGGCGCCTATCTGCTTCTGGCCGACATCGAGGAGGCCGAGACCGGCGATCAGGGCAAGGTGCGGCAGCTTTTGTCCAAGGCAGTGCGTGCACCGCGCGATCCGGCCTGGGTCGCCGACGGCGTCGTTTCCGATCGCTGGGCGCCGGTGTCGCCGATCACCGGCAAGCTCGACGCCTTCGAGTGGCGTGCGCCGATGGAGCGGCTCGGCCAGCTCATCGACAGTGACGAGGATGCGCCGGCCGCCGCGGTGCCGACAATTGCGGCGCCAACGAAGCCGGCAAAGGAAAATGTGATCGAGCTGAACCCCGCTGGTTCGGCCGAAAGGCCGACCACCGCGGCGGCATCGGAAACTGGCGAAGACGATGTTGCGCCGGTCACCGCCACGGCGTCTGCCGCGGTGCCGCCGGATGGGGACGCTGCCGAACCGGCGGAGGAAATGGCCCGGCTGCCCGACGATCCCGGCGTCGATCCGGACGACGAAGAGCAAAAATCACCACGCAAGTTTCGATTGTTTTGATTTGGCTGAGCTTGAAAAGTTGGCTGAGCTTGAAAGTTTTGGCGGATGGGAAGTAGGAATCACATGTTCGAACGCGTTCTGTCGTTTCTGAAGGACCTGCCGGGAGACGGCCGCGCCCGCAACAACGCCGATGATCCGCGCGTTGCCGCATCCGCCCTTCTCTACCATGTGATGAGTGCCGACGGCGTGCGTCAGGATGCCGAATGGGAGCGGTTCAAGGCGGTGCTGGGGGAAAGCTATTCGATCAGCGGCGACGAGCTCGACGCGCTTGCCGCTGCCGGCGAGCGGGCCGACAATGAGGCGATCGACCTCTACGCCTTCACCAGCGTTTTGAAGCGTCAGCTCGATCCGGACGCGCGAAAAGCCTTCATCGGCCTGATGTGGGAAATCGTCTATGCCGATGGCGAATTGCACGAGCTCGAGGACAATATCGTCTGGCGCGTCGCCGAGCTGATGGATGTCGAACGCCAAGACCGCGTCGAGGCACGCCGCAAGGCGGCCGCCGAAGTGCCGGGCGCGGCTGGAACATCGAGCGACGAATAGACGGAATTCCCCATGCCATCCACGCCGAGGCCGAGACCAAAAATCCTGATCGTGCTGCATCAGGAGAGTTCGAGCCCAGGGCGCGTCGGCCACATGCTTATCGAAGAAGGCTTCGACCTCGATCTCCGCTGCCCGCCGCTCGGTGACGCCTTGCCGGAAACCCTGGACGGTCATGCCGGAACCGTGGTGTTCGGCGGACCGATGAGCGCCAATGACGAGGACGATTTCGTCCGCCGTGAGACCGACTGGCTAAAAGTGCCGCTCCGGGAGAACCGGCCGTTGCTCGGCATCTGCCTCGGCGCGCAGATGCTGGTCAACCATCTTGGCGGCAAGGTCGAGGGTCATGGCGAGGGGCTGGTCGAGATCGGCTGGTATCCGCTGACAGCGACCGAGGACGGCAAGAAGCTGATGCGCTGGCCCGAGATGGTCTATCAGTTTCACCGCGAGGGCTTTTCGCTGCCGAAGGACGCGACGCTGCTGGCGACGGCCGAAACCTATCCAAACCAGGCGTTTCGTTATGGCGACAATGCCTGGGGCATCCAGTTCCATGGCGAATTGACAAGGGCGATGATGCAGCGCTGGGTCGTTCGCGGCGCGCATCGCTTCGAGTTGCCCGGCGCGCAGCCCGGTCGCGATCATCTCGGCGGCCGGCTGATCTGGGACATGCATCTGAAGCGCTGGCTCGGCGAATTCCTGCAGACGATCTTCGGCAAGCCGGCGCTGTCCTGATCTGGTCTAGTTTGCCCGGATCAGTGCGCCCTGGGATCAGTTTCGCCCGTTGAGATGGCGGACCTTGCGCAGCTGCGGGAACAGCACCGCCCACAGCCCGGCGACAACGACTGCGCCGACGCCGCCGATCACCACCGCGGGCACGGTGCCGATCAATGCCGCCATGGTGCCGGCGCGGAATTCGCCGAGCTCGTTGGAGGCGCCGACGAAAACCTGATTGACGGCGTTGACGCGGCCGCGAACCTTGTCCGGCGTCCACAGCTGGATCAGCGTCTCTCTGATGTAGACGCTGAACATGTCGGCGGCGCCGAGCAAGGCGAGCGCTGCGATCGACAGCCAGCTGATGGTGGAAAGGCCGAACAGCACCGTGAAGGCGCCGAACAGCGCGACGAAGCCGAGCATGACCACGCCGGCATGGTTGCGGATCGGATGTCCGGCCAGCCAGATGGCAACGCAGATGGCGCCGATGCCCGGCGCCGAACGCAACAGTCCCAGGCCCCAAGGGCCGAGTTCGAGGATGTCGCGCGCATAGACCGGCAGCAGCGCCGTGGCGCCGGACAAAAGCACGGCGAACAAATCGAGCGAAATGGCGCCGAGCACGATCTTCTCGCTCCAGATATAGCCGAAGCCGGCAAACAGGGTCTGCATCGTCGGCCTGTCGGTCTCGCTGCGCTGGGCAGGCTTTGGGATGGTGAAGACCAGCACCGCAGCGACAAACATCAGAACGGCAGCGGTGCCGTATGCCGCTTGCGCCGAGAGCCCGTAGAGCAGGCCGCCGGCGACCGGTCCGACGATGGTCGCCGTCTGCCAGGCGGACGAATTCCAGGCGATCGCGTTGCCGAAATCCTCCGGCGGCACGAGGTTGGCGAACAGCGACGCCGCTGCCGGTCCGAAGAAGGCGCGCGCGATGCCGAACATGGCGAGCACGCCGAAGATCAATCCCGGTCCGCTAAGACCGCGCAGCGTCAGCAGCAGCAGGGCCAGCGCGCAGATCGCCTCCAGCAGCACCATCAGCGCCATGATCAGGCGGCGGCCGAAACGGTCAGCGACCACCCCGGTGATCAGCACCAGCAGCAGCGAAGGCAGGAACTGGACAATGCCGACAAGGCCGAGATCGAACGGATCGCGGGTCAGGTCGTAGACCTGCCAGCCGACGGCGACGGATACGATCTGGGTGGCGAATGTGGCGAGGAAGCGTGCCGCCCAATAGCTCAGGAAGGGTTTGTGCCGGAAGGCGGCATAGCGCCGGTCGGGCGGTGCGTGAGGTTCGGGTGTCATGAATCAGGCCGCGTGGCAAGGAAGTCGGCCGGCGGGGCACTTCCACGAGGGCGCTGGTCCGACCACCGCGCTTTTAGCGCAGTTCGGTGCGAGGCGCGCGCAAAAATCGGCTCTGGATCAAGGATTCCCGGCTACCATGCTAATTGCACAGCTCGGCGGAGGTGGAAGGGTTATTAGGCGCGCAGGTCGAGTTCTCCCCGCGCCCCCTCTTGTCCTGCCGGACATCTCCCCCCCAAGGGGGAGATTGGCCGTCGCGACGGCTTTCGCCAATCTCGAGCGTCAAAGGCGACTTCGAGCGCGTCAGACCGTGGCCTTGGGCTTCCTGGTCTTCTTGACCGGCGCCGGCGGGGCGGCCTTGCGGCCAAGGCCGATCGCCTTCGCCAACTGCGAGCGCGAGGCCGCATAGGTCGGGGCGACCATCGGATAGTCAGCCGGCAAGCCCCATTTGGCTCGGTAGGCATCCGGCGTCAGTCCGAAATGAACGCCGATATGGCGCTTCAGCGATTTGAACTTCTTGCCGTCTTCGAGGCAAATGATGTAATCCGGCGTCACCGATTTCTTGGGATTGACCGCCGGGATCAGCGGTGCTGCGACCGGAACGGCGGGCTGGCCGAGCCCACCTATCGACGCGCTGACGCTGGCGATGAGATCGCCGAGGCCGGAAGCGGGCAAGCGGTTCTTCTCGACGTAAGCGGACACGATGTGAGCGGTCAGCTCGAGAAGGTCGATGTCCTTGCGGGCTTTGTTGCTGTCGTCGGTCAATCTATTTTCTCCGTTAGTGGGGTCGCAGAATTCCTAGTCGGCAAATCTGCATAACGCAATGACGCCGCACCACGCTACACATTATTTTGAATAACAATACTAACGGCCGGGCCAGATCAACAGGTTTGGGCCCGAACCGCTATAATATCAGACAATCAGGGATTTGTCGCGCCACAGTCGAAATCCCCCTTCGAAGGCGCGTGTGTTGTCGCCACGCCTGCAACCGGCAGGCAATTCGTCGAGTTTGTCGACATTGCCGCCGCCGATGACCACATAGTCAGGCTGAAGGGCGGCGCGCAGCCGCTCGACGACGTCGAAAACGTGTTTGCGCCATTTCTTCTTGCCGCGCTTTTCAAGGCCGCGTTCGCCGACATAGTCTTCGAAGCTGCTGCCCTTCTTGTAGGGAAGATGCGCGAGTTCCATCTGCTGGGCGACGTTGTCGAGGATCATCGCAGCACCGAGTCCGGTTCCGAGACCCAGGAACAGCATGCGCCCGCCTTCATAGCTGCCGACGGCCTGCATCAGCGCGTCGTTGACCAGCTTCACCGGCTTACCGAACTGCGTTGCGAAGTCAAATCCGACCCAACCCTTGCCGAGATTGGCGGGGTCGGCCAGTGGCCTGTTGTGGTGCACCGGGCCGGGATAACCGATCGAGACGACATCGTAGGGCAAGCCATCGGCGAGCGTCTGCACGACGGCGATCATTTGCTGCGGCGTCAGGCCGGGCCCGGAATCGGTTCTGCGCTCCTCGCCGCCGGCGCTGGTGAGGATCTTGACATGGGAGCCGCCGATATCGATCGCAAGCACGATCTTTTCGCTCTCCGGTGCCGGCTTTTTCGCCGCTTTGGCCATTGCGTCGCCTCTGAGTTCATTTCGCCGGGTTGATCCAGCCGTTCGGCGGTCCGAACCCGGCCATCGCCTCGGCGGGACCCCATGCTCCCGGCTCATAGAGGTGTGGCGGCGTGGTATCGCCAAGCACCGGGCCGACGATCCGCCAGGCAAGCTCGCTGGCATCCTGGCGAGTGAACAACTGGCCGTTGCCGTTCATGGCGTCGCCGATCAGCCGCTCATAGGGCGGCATGTCGCCCTTGCTGTCGTCGAGCGCGGTGAGTTCGACCTGCTCGCCGATCATGTCGTCACCAGCGGCCTTGCGCTGGGCGCCGATCGAGATCGCCACCTGCGGGTCGATGCGGAAACGGACGTGATTCGCATCTCCGGGTTTGATCGGGTCGAAGACGTCGAGCGGCGGCCGCTTCAGCCGCACGATGACCTCGGTGGCGTGCACCGGCATGCATTTGCCGGCGCGGATGAAGAAGGGCACGTCCCGCCAACGCCAGGTGTCGACGAGGAAACGCACCGCCGCGAAGGTCTCGACCGGCGAATTCGGCGCGACGCCCGGCTCGCTGAGATAGCCTTTGAACTGGCCGCGCACGACATCGTCACTGGTCAGCGTCCGGATCGCCCGCAGCACCTGCACCTTCTCGTCGATCAGATCGTCGGCCGAGCGGCCAACGGGCGGCTCCATGGCCAGCAGCAGCAGGATGTTGAGCAGATGGTTCTCGATGACGTCGCGGATGCAGCCGACCTCGTCGTAGAAGCGGCCGCGGCCTTCGACGCCGAAATCCTCGGCCATGGTGATCTGCACGCTCTCGACGAAATTGCGGTTCCAGATCGGCTCGAGAAAGGAATTGGCGAAGCGGAAATAGAGCAGGTTCTGGATCGCCTCCTTGCCGAGATAATGGTCGATGCGAAAGATCGACTGCTCGTCGAACACCAGGTGAAGGACCCGGTTCAGCCAGCGCGCCGATTGCAGATCGTGACCGAACGGCTTTTCCACCATCAGGCGCGCGCCCTGGGCTGCGCCCGACTGTTCCAGGCCCTGGATGACCGTCTCGAACATGGTCGGCGGCACCGCCAGATAGTGCAGCGGGTGCTGCGCGGTCCCGAGCGCGCTTTTCAGCTTCTCGAATGTCGCGGCGCTGCGGTAGTCGCCGCTGACATAGCGAAGCAGCGAGGCAAGTTTCGCGAATATCTTCTCGTCGACCTTGCCGATGGCCTTGACGATCCCGTCGTAGGCCCGCGCCTGCAACTGCTTCAGGTCCCAGGCGTCGAAAGCGACGCCGATCACCGGTTCGGTGAGCGTTCCCTTGGCGACCATGGCGTAAAGTGCCGGGAAGATTTTTTTGTGGGCGAGGTCGCCGGTCGCCCCGAAAAGCACCAGCGTGTCGGACCGTTCCTGGTTCATGAGCGTGTCTTCCCCGTCACGAGCCGATCTTCGGCTTTTCGACATGGCCGCCAAAGGCATAGCGCATGGCGGATAGCAGCTTGTCGGCGAATTCGGATTCGCCTTGCGAGGCGAACCGGTCGAACAGGGCCGAGGACAGAACCGGCGCCGGCACGCCGGTGTCGATCGCCGCCTTCAGCGTCCAGCGGCCTTCGCCGGAATCCGAAACCCGTCCGCCGAACTGCGTCAGCCCCGAATCGGCCTTCAATACGCCCGCCGTGAGGTCGAGCAGCCAGGAGCCGATGACGCTGCCATGCCGCCAGACCTCGGCAACCTCGGCGATATCGATGTCGAACTGGTAATATTGCGGGTTTTCCAATGGACTGGTTTCGGCGTCGGCGGTCCGCTGTCGCTTGCCGGCATTCGCCGACTTCAGGATGTTCATGCCCTCGGCATAGGCGGCCATGACGCCGTACTCGATGCCGTTATGGACCATCTTGACGAAATGGCCGGCGCCGCTCGGTCCGCAGTGGAGATAGCCGAACGGGGCGGTTCCGGCATCCTTGCCAGGGGCAGGCATCCCGGCATCGGCGCCCGGCGCCAGGGTGGCGAAGACCGGGTCGAGATGCTGGACCGCGCTGTCGGGGCCGCCGATCATCAGGCAATAGCCGCGCTCAAGGCCCCAGACGCCGCCGCTGGTGCCGACATCGACATAGTTCAGGCCTTTCAATGCCAGGCGCGCGGCATGGTCGACAGCCTCGTGATAATAGGAATTGCCGCCGTCGACGATGATGTCGCCCGGCTCCATCAGGTCAGCCACCTGGTCGACGATCCGGCTGGTGATCGCCGCCGGCAGCATCAGCCAGGCGCTGCGCGGCTTGGTCAGCTTGCCGACGAACTCCTCCATCGAAGCGGCTCCGATCGCGCCAGCCGTCACAAGGGCTTCAACGCTGGCCGGGTTGATGTCGTAGACCACGCATTCATGGCCATCGCGCAGCAGGCGCCGCACCATGTTGGCGCCCATCCTGCCCAGTCCCATCATTCCGATCTGCATGTTTTTCGTCCTGCTTCTTGAGGGATAGAAGATCTACTGGCTCTATTGTTGGAGCATGATCTTTTCCGAAAACCGGTTTCCACTTTTCGCTAACGCGGACCTTCGGTTCGGGATCATGCTCTAGCCCGGCTTGTCGATACCGACGGAAAAGTCGACATTCTCCCAACGGCCGGCATCGGGCCAGAAAAAAGTAAAGACGATCATATTGCCCGGCGGGACATCGGCAACGGGCAGGTCCGTGAGATGGATGCCGAAGGCGTTCTCGATCGTCGCGGCGTCACGGATGGTTGCCCAATCGTCGTTGCTCCAATGGACCACCGCCCGGGCCAGCAGTTCGACGCGCAGCAGCTTGCCGGCGGGCATGGCGCGGAGCTTGTGATTGAAGCGCCATGTCCGGCGCGGCGCCACGGTCTTGTCCTCGATGTAGCGCTTCACGCCTTGCGGCGGCATGTCGAAGACGGCGCCGTCATTGAGCGAGCGCAGCAGCTTGATATGCTCCGAATGCGCCCAGACCAGAGGCATGGCGCTGCCCGACGGTCCGCCGTGCCGCAGTTCGTGTTCGGCGATGTCGGGACCATCCCAGACCTGCTCCGGCAGCAGCCCGCCAGACCCGGCCGAATCCTCCAGGGTCTTTAACAAGCTCGCTGCCTTGTCCTTGCGGCCCGCCGCCAGTTCGTAATGGGCGCGCTCGCCGACCAGCAGCGGCCAGGGCCGGCCCTGGCCGGTCCCGTCGAAGGGCGCGCCGTCGGCGTGCTCGCCATAGCCGTCGCTGGTATAGCGATACCAGACGGGGCCCTGCGGCAGGTCGCAGCGCAGCCGCGCTTCGATGACCCTGACCGTGTCGACGATGCGCGGATCGTCGGCGGCCCTGAGGCCGAAGCGGACGAGCGCCAGCGCATCCGGGCTGACGATCGCCTCGGCCGGCCGGTCGCTATCGCCCGGCGGCCGGTTCTTGATCGGCACATAGCCGTCCTTCGGCGACGCCGCGCCGGCGGTGTCGGGCGGCGCGATGCGGACGTAATAGCCCTCGACGCCGACCTCTTCGCCGAGTGGAGTGCCGGTGACATAGGTCCAGCGCTCGATCTGGTCGTTCCAGACATCGGCGGTTTCCCGCAGATAATTTGCCGGCTCTGCTTTGCCGCAAGTTTCGAACAGGTCGGCCGCGGCCAGCAGGGCGGCGATCTCGACGGCCAGCGTGAACGGGCTGTAGCCGGCATCCTCTTCCCAGCGGTCTTCGCCGGTGACCGGACCGTTGCGCACGACGTAGGAAGCGGCGCGCTCGACCATCGGCATGAAGGAGCGCAACGCGGCGTCTGCCAGATGCCCAGCGCGGCGCAGCGCGTCTGCGAGCAGCAGCGGAAACGCGCATTCGTCCATCTGGATGCCCGGCCAATAGGCTGATCCGTCGAGCCAGGCGTTCTGCGGCCAATGCCCATCCGGCTGCTGGATCGAGCGGAGATAGGCGAGGATCTCAAGCGCTTGCGCCGGATCGCCGGCGGCGAGGAAACCGCCCGCGGTTTCGACCAGGTCGCGCGGCCAGACCAGATGATAGCCGCCTATATCGTCGTCGCCCTTGCTGAAGCCCCACGGGATCGAGAGGCTGGCGACGGCCGCGCCAGTGGATGAGCGATGCGTTGCCAGAACCGCCGTGCTGACACGATAGGTGTTGATCCCCGCACCATGCCGGTCCAGCAGCAGCAAGCCAGCCTGCCACTCTCGCCATTTTTCGATAAAGGATTTGGCCGCGGGCGCAAAACCCCGCTTCAGGCTGGCCGAGGCATTTTCCGCCGCCTCTTGCGGCGTCGTTCCGAAACCCAGCGCCAGCAACGCCGTCGGGTTCGCAGCCGAAAAGCCGATCTCGCCGGTCAGCGCGACATTGCCGTCCTCGGCCCTGCGGCAAGCCGGGTCGAGTCGGCCGTCACGACGGAGTTGCTGCCAGCCGTCGGAGACACCGACATAGCCGGCCGAGCATGCTCCCCAAGGCAGCGACGAGGCGAGCGCCAGGCAAACGCCACGTCCCGATGCAAACAGGACAGGCCTTCCCTCGTAGTCGCCGACCCAGGCGGTGTTGGCCATGCCGGCGTTGACCAGATGCGGCGCCAGCAGCGCGTAGACGCGGTGGTCGGCGTATGTGCCGCTCAGCGGCGTGAAGCTGATTTCCTGCAGCAAAACAGGATGTTCCGGATCCGTAACGATGCGCTTTTCGATTCGATAGGTGGCGGCGGTGTTGACCAGCCTGTAGGCGGGCACCCCATCCTCGAACGGCTCGAGGCTGTGCACGGCATCGCGCTTTTCTTCCGAGAAATAGAAGCCGGGGCCGGTGACGACCAGTCCCATGTCTCGCGTGCAGGCGCTGTCGAGGCGGGGATAATAGACCTCGTTGAGGATGCCGTGGCTGATCGTGAACCAGACAGGGCAGGCCGGCGAAAGCGCGGTTCCGACGCCGCTCTTGGCGCTCGACGTCCAGCGCGCCGGAATTCCGGGTGGGCCCAGCGCATCAGTCGGCGTCGCTGCCATCTTGATTTTGGTCTCCTGCCCCATCCCTAGACCAGGAGCCGAAGCCTTTTCAATCATTGCACCGCAAGTTGATCGTCAAACCGTCATCGATCGCTGTTGACAAGTGCGCCCATCTAAATTTGTCTGACAATATTGAAACGAGGGTCGTCATAACAGCCGCCAGCAGCCAACAACGACCAGCAATCCATGGGAGGATAACAGATGAAGAAGATACTCGTCTTGAGTGCCCTTGCGGCGATGCTCGCATCAGGCGCCGCGTTTGCCGACACCAGCGACAAGAAGATCGCCTTTTCCAACAATTATGCCGGCAATTCGTGGCGGCAGGCGATGCTCGACAGCTATGCCATCGTCACCAAGAAGGCGGTCGCCGACGGGGTGGTCGCCGCCGCGGACATCTTCACGACGGCCGACAAGGAAGTGCCGACCCAGGCTGCCCAGGTTCAGAACCTGATCCTGCAAGGCTATGACGCCATCGTCATCAACGCCGCCTCGCCGGACGCGCTCAACGGCGCCGTCAAGCAGGCCTGCGATGCCGGCATCGTCGTCGTCTCCTTCGACGGCATCGTCACCGAGCCCTGCGCCTACCGCGTCGTCGTCGACTTCAAGGACATGGGCAGGCAGGAAGTCGAGCAGATGGCCAAGTTCCATCCCGAGGGCGGCAATCTGCTGGAAATCCGCGGCCTTGCCGGCACGTCGATCGACGACGCCATCCACGCCGGGATTCTGGAGGGCGTCGCCGCCCATCCCGAGTTCAAGATCGTCGGTTCGGTGACCGGCGACTGGGACCAGACCACAGCGCAGAAGGCGGTCGCGACGATCCTGCCGTCGCTGCCGGAAATCGTCGGCGTCGTCGATCAGGGCGGCGACGGCTATGGCGCGGCACAAGCCTTCGCCGCCGCCGGCAAACCGCGCCCGACCATCATCATGGGCAACCGCCAGGACGAATTGCAGTGGTGGAAGGAACAGAAGGACAAGGATGGCTACCAGACCTGGTCGGCGTCGATTGCGCCGGGCGTGTCGTCGCTGGCCTTCTGGGTGGCGCAGCAGGTGCTCGACGGCCGCACCGATGTGCCGCATGACCTGTTGGTGCCATACCTCGCCTTCGCCCAGGATAATTTCGAGGCCGAGCTGCCGAACATCCCCAAGGGCGGCGTCGCCAGCCACGAATACACGCAGGAAGACGCCATCGCGGCGATCAAAGCCAACATCAAGTGAGCGTGGCACATCCAATGCCGCGCGCGTCGTCTTCCGGATTTCGCTAGGTATGCCCGAGGCCGGTGCAGACATCATCAGACTGGACGGAGCCGAAAAACATTTCGGCGCCGCCACTGTCGACATCATCAGACTGGACGGAGCCGAAAAACATTTCGGCGCCGTCCGGGCGCTTGCCGGGGTTGATTTCCACGTCGGTGCCGGCGAATGCGTCGGTCTCGTCGGCCACAATGGCGCTGGCAAGTCGACGCTGATGCATATGGTGGCGGGCACGCTCGTGCCCGACAGCGGTCGGATCGCGGTGCGTGGCGGCATCGAAGATAATTATTCGGTGCCGCGCGCCCAACAACTGGGCATACGCTGCGTGTTCCAGGAACTGTCGCTGTGCCCGAATCTCAGCGTTGCCGAGAACACGCGAATCAACCACCCGGCGCTGCGCGGCTTTGGCTGGCGGCGCAAGGCGGCCGATCTCATCGTCGCCAAGCTCGACGAGATATTCCCGGGCCACAGCATCTCCGCCGCCGATATTGCCAGCGACCTCTCCATCGGCAGGCGGCAGATGGTCGAGGTGGCGCGCGCCTTCACGGTTACGCAGGATCCGCTTGAGCTGGTCATCCTCGACGAGCCGACATCCTCGCTCGACGCGCACACGGCCGGCCAGTTGCTGGCCTTCGTCCGGCGCTTTGTCGCCGGGGGCAAGAGCTGCATCCTGATCTCGCATGTTCTGGGCGAGGTGCTCGGGAATGCCGACCGCATCGTGGTGATGCGCGACGGCAAGGTCGTTGCGTCGGATGCGGCTAAGGCTTTCGATCGCGACAGACTGGTGACGACCATGGGTGGAGCGGCAGCGCGTGAGAAGATCGCGGCCGAAATCGCGACCCAAAAGCCGGAGAGCGGCCCGCTCCGGGTCCGGGCCCGCCCGGCGCGGCAAGAGGACGGCAACGAACTTGTGGCGCATGCCGGCGAAATCATCGGCCTTGCCGGGTTGGCCGGTCACGGCCAGACCGACCTGCTGCTGGCGATTTTCGCCGCTGCGGCACGCACTAAAACCGGCATCGAGGTCACAGCACCGGTGGCGCTGGTGGCCGGCGACCGCCAGTCTGACGGGATCTTTCCGCAATGGTCGATTGCGCAAAACATCGGCATCCGTTCGCTGGCGCGATTGCGCAACGGCCTGCTGATCTCGCCGCGGCGCGAAGCCGAACTCGCCGACTTCTGGCAAAAGAAAATCGGCATCCGGACGCCCGACATGAACAACAACATCTTCTCGCTGTCCGGCGGCAACCAGCAGAAGGCTCTGTTTGCCCGGGCGCTCGGTTCCGACGCCAAGATCGTGCTGATGGACGACCCGATGCGCGGCGTCGACATCGGCACCAAGCTCGAAGTCTACGACCTCGTGCGCGAAGAGGCCGGCCGCGGCCGCACCTTCCTCTGGTACACCACGGAAACCGAAGAGCTCGACAATTGCCACCACGTCTATGTCTTCAAGAACGGCCGGATCGTCGCCAGGCTTGGTCGCGACGATCTGACCGAGGAAAAGATCATTCAGTCCTCGTTCGGCGACGCGGCCTGAGATGACGGCAGCACCCGTCGAGACCGGTCCCAAGAGTTCTTCCGAGCGAAGCGCGCTGGCGCGGGCGCGTCTGCTGCGCGGGCTGCTGCCAGCGATGTCGCTGATGCTGGTGCTGCTGGCGATCGCCTGGCTCAACCCGCGCGCCATCAGTTATTTCGGCTTCAGCCTGATGCTCAATTTGGCGGTCCCGATCGCCCTGGCGACGATCGCGCAGATGTTCGTCATCGCCGGCAACGAGCTGGACCTGTCGATCGGCACCTTCGTCGGTTTCGTCGGCTGCGTCACGGCGACGTGGCTGAAGGACGCGCCGCTGGTCGGCGTCTTGATCCTGCTCGGGTCGATCGGCGTCTATGCGCTGCTCGGCGCATTGATCCATCTGCGCAATCTGCCTTCGATCGTGGTGACGCTCGGCATGAGCTTTGTCTGGCAGGGCCTCGCCATCCTCATCCTGCCGAAACCCGGCGGCAAGGCACCGGACTGGCTGCTGTCGCTGATGGCCTTCAAGCCGCCCTTCGTTCCCTTCCCGATCATTGCGGCGCTGCTGATTGCCGCGGTCGTCCATTTCGGGCTGATGCGCACCTCGTATGGCGTGATCCTGCGCGGCTCCGGCGGCAATGCCGCGGCCCTCAGCCGTGCCGGCTGGTCGCTGCTCAAGACCAAGGTCGTGCTGTTCGCGTTGACCGGTCTGTTCGGCGTTTTGTCCGGCATGGCCCTGATCGGCATCACCACCTCGGCCGATGCGAATATCGGCAATGGCTATACGCTGCTTTCGATCGCCGGCGTCATCCTAGGCGGCGGCGAATTCGTCGGTGGCCGGGTATCGCCGATCGGCGCGGTAATCGGCGCGCTGACGCTGGCGCTCGCCGCCTCGCCGCTGCTGACCTTCATGCACATCCCTCCCGATTGGCAGGTGGCCGCCAACGGCGCCATCCTCATCATCGTGCTGGCGGCCCGGGTGCTGATCAGCCGCAGGGAGAGGTGAGGGGATGGCATCGTTGCGATTGCTGCTCGCAAAACCCTGGATATGGTCCTTCATCGGTGCGCTGCTGGTGTGGCTGGCGACGATCACCTTCACCGGCGGATATGGCGGCGGCGGCATGATCACGGCGGCACTTTCGCTCGCCGTCTTCACCGTCATCGTCGGTGTCGGCCAGATGTTTGTGATCACGCTCGGTCCCGGCAATGTCGACCTGTCGCTGCCCGCCAATATCGGCCTCGCCAGCGCCGTCGCCATGAAGGTGATGGACGGCAATGATTCAATGATCGCGGTCGGGCTGCTGGCGGCGCTGGCCTGCGGCATGGCGATCGGCGCCGCCAATTATCTCTTGATCTGGGCGCTGCGCATTCCACCGATCATCGCCACACTGTCGGCGAGCTTCATCATCCAGTCGATCGACATCAGCTATGGCCGCGGCTTGCAGATCAAGCCGCCGCCGGGCTTTGCCAGTTTCACCAACTGGCAGATTCTTGGCATTCCGGTGCTGGCGATCCTCACCGTGCTGTTCTCCATCGGCGCTGCGATCGCGCTGCAGCGCATGATCTATGGCCGTTCGGTGCTGGCGATCGGCCAGAACATCCGCGCGGCGTGGCTGGCTGGCGTCAATGTCGGCCGCATCCGCTTTCTTACCTACACGCTGTCGGGCGCGCTCGGCGGACTCGACGGGGCGCTGCTCGCCGGCTATTTCCGCGGCGCCAATGTCGATATCGGCAACGAATACCTGCTGGCCTCGATCGCCGTCGTCGTCATCGGCGGCACGTCGGTGGCCGGCGGCAAGGCCAACGTGCCGGGTGTCTGGGGCGCGGCCCTGTTCCTGGTGCTGCTTTTGACCATGCTCAACACGTTCGGCGTCAGCGCCGGCGTCCGTCTGTTGCTGACCGGGCTGATCATCGTCGGCGTCATCACTGCCGCCGGCGGGCAGAAAGCGCTGCGCTAGCAAGCGGCAGCTCTTGGCGGCGCTGACCCGTGTCATCTCATACGTGCTTGCGCCCGCCAGATTCGCGGAACCAGCTGTCGGGATAGGGATACCACCAGTCCTGGATCGCTGGCCTGTGGTCGATGATGACCATCTTCGAGCGGCGGAAGGCATCCAGCCCCTGGCGACCAAGTTCGCGGCCAAGGCCCGACGCCTTCCAGCCACCGAACGGCAGCGCGTCATTGTCGATCAGCGGATTGTTGACCCAGACCATCCCGGCCTCAAGCCGCTCCGCAGCCTCATGCGCCTCGGCAAGATCAGTGGTGAACACCGAGGCGCCGAGCCCGAACGGGCTGTCATTGGCAAGTTCTATCGCCTCGTCGAAATCCTTGACCCGGCAGATCGCGGCGACTGGCCCGAAACATTCTTCGCGCACGATCGCCATGTCGGGGGTGACGCTGGTCAGGATCGTCGGCTCGTAGAACCAGCCGACATTGTGCGCCGGCGGAATACGCCCGCCGGTGATCGCCTTGGCACCATTGCGCACGGCATCGTCGACCAGCCGCATGACTTTCGCCCGCGCCGCCTCGCTGACCAGCGGCCCGATCTCGGTCTTGTCGAGGCCGTTGCCGATGCGCAGCGCCCGTGTCTTCTGCGCAAACAGCTCGACAAAGCGGTCATGAACGGCATCGACGACGAAAAACCGTTCGGCCGAGGTGCAGACCTGGCCGGTGAGATGGAACGCGGCGGTGACGCTGCCGGCGGCCGCCACGTCGAGCGGGGCGTGTCGGCTGATGATCAGCGGATCGCTACCGCCGGCCTCGATGACGCATGGCTTCATGCGCTCGGCGCAAGCGACGGCGACAGCCTTGCCGGCGGCGACCGAACCGGTGAAGGCAACCGCATGGGTGCGATCGGAGGCGATCAAAGCCTGCGCCGTGGCCGCCGCGCCGGGCAGGCAGGAAACCAGGCCCTCCGGCAGTGAGCGGAACACGGTCATGTAGTCCAGCGTCGACAGTGTCGTCGCTTCGGCCGGCTTGATGACGCAGGCATTGCCGGCGGCAAGCGAGGCGGCAACGGTCCAGCACATCAACAGGATCGGGAAATTGTAGGGCATGATGTGCACAGACGTGCCGTAGGGCTCGTAGCGCGCATACTGGAACGAACCCGCCTGCGTCGTGCCGGCGATCTTGCCGGCATCGTCGCGCGCCATTTCGGCGTAGTAGCGGAAGATCGGCGCGCAATTGGCGATCTCGCCGATTGCTTCCGGATAGGGCTTGCCCATCTCGCGCACCATCAGCTCGGCGCAGCAGGTGAAGTCGGCCGCCTCGATGGCGTTGGCGACTGCATGCAGATGCCTGGCGCGGCTCTTGGCGTCGCGCTTTTTCCAGGCAGCTTGCGCCCTGGCCGCAGCAGTGAGCACGGCGTCGATCTCGCCGTCGGTTGCAGTCGCGATGGCGCCGACGGTTTCCAGTGTCGCCGGATCGATCACCGGTTTTGCCGCACCGGTCATCGGCCGATAATCCGGATTGACGAAGAAGGCCGGCCGGTCAGGTGAGAAGTCCATGGTCGTCCTTTCAAGTCGCTCAACGGATCATGTAGACCTTCTTGATGGTCTCGTGGACGGTGCAGACGCCCTTCCAGTCCTGCGGAAAGAACGCCGCGGTGTCGGGTTCGATCTCGATCACCTCGCCGGATTCGTGGACATAGGTGCAGCGGCCCTCGAGGAAATGGCAGAATTCGTCGCGGGTGACGTGGCAGTGCCATTTGCCTGGGGTGCAGGCCCACAGCCCGCATTCGGAGCGGCCTTCCGGCCCCTTGTGCAGCAATTTGCCGGAGGTGCGGGATTCGCCCTCGATCATCGTGGGGATGACGCCCCAGTCGACGAGGTCGGTGAGGGCAAGCGGCGATTTCATGATCGGTGTCGGCATGTCGTGAAGCTCCAGTGGCTGGCTTCAGGCCAGCATGTAGATGTTGCGGATGGTCTCGTGGACGGTGCATTCGCCGGTCCAGCCGGCCGGGAACATGACCACCGTGGCGGCGGAGACTTCTATCACCTCGCCGTCGTCCGATCGGTAGGTCGCGCAGCCGGCAACGAAATGGCACAGTTCGTCGCGCGGGATCGCCAGCCGCCAGCGGCCGGGCGTGCAGACCCAGATGCCGGATTCCGGCTGGTTGTTCGGCCCCTTGTGGACGAGCCTGCCGGTGGAGTGCGAAGCACCTTCCAGCGCGTCGGGCTGGGCGCCCCAGTCGATCAGGTCGGTGCGGGTGGAGGCTTGGTGGAGGTGTGGGGCGGAGGAGGTCATGTGGGAGCTCCGCCATGCTTGTGCTTGACGTGCCCGCGCTCTACGGCGGGGGCGCGAAGGAATGCCATACCCATCAGCCCGCTCACAGCAGTTTCTCCAGCAGCCCCGCTGCCTTCTCCGGGCCGTTCTGCGCCTGCATCTGCGCCGACGTCTTCGCCAGCTTGGCCCTGATTGCCGGGTCGGTCAGGCAGGTTTCGATCTTGGCGATCAGCTCGGCGTCGCTCCAGTCGTAGCGCGGCATGCCGAAGCCGTGGCTGGTCTCCTCGACCCGGGTCGCGTTGTCGTGGCCATCCCAGACATAGGGCATGATGATCGCCGGCTTGCCGAAGTAGAGACACTCGGTGAACGAGTTGTTGCCCCCATGGTGGATCACCGCATCGACCTGCGGGATCACCGAGGGCTGCGGAAACCAGCTCTCGACGATGACATTGCCGGGCACTTGCGCGTATTGGTCCTTGTAGCCGCCGACATTGACCAGCGCCCGGTAGCGAGTCTCGGCCAGCGTCGCGATGATGCGCTTCAAGAGATCGACATCGCCGGCGCCAAGGCTGCCGAACGAGACGTAGAGCAGCGGCCCGTCAGTATTCTCAGCAAAGCTCGGCACGGTGTAGGGCTTCTCCTGCCGCACGCAGCCTTCCAGATACTGGAATTTTGCTGGGTCGAGCGGATGGCGGCGCTTGAACTTTGCCGCCTCGGGATAAAGCAGCAGGTTGAGGTAGGGCGAGGCCTCGAAGAACTGGCCGATCGGATACGGCGCTTCATTGTTGGCTTTCAAGAACGCGTTGAAGTCGTCATGAATCGGCTTGATGACCGCGTTGAAATGGTCGCGGTAGCGCTGATGGCAGGCGTGGTCGTTCTCGCCGCAGCCGGACAGATGCGGCGGGATGTCCTCGTCCTCGATCTCGTTTTCCGAGCAGGAGATGACGCGCACCCATGGCTTGCCATACTGCTTGATCGCCGGGAACAGGATGACGTTGTCGACGCAGATGACGTCGGGCTTGATCGTCGCAAGCACGCCGGGCAGGTCCTTCTCAGCCCATTTGGCGCTGTCGACGATCGCCGTCCAGCAGTCCTTCACGTAATTGTCGACCTGGTCGTAGGGCGATTTGCGAAAATTCGGGATGTGGCCGTTGATGAAGTCTTCCCAGAACTTGGCCATCTGCTCGGGCGGCATCGGCTCGGACAGGTTCACCGGATGCGCCTCGAAGCCGTAGCCCTTGTAGACGTCGACGAAGCCGGGGTCCGACAGGAACACCGCTCTGTGGCCGCGCGCCTCGACCGCCTGGGCGATGCCGACGGAATTGAGCGCCGGGCCATAGGCCGCTTCCGGAAAAAACGCGATGGTCTTCTGCGCCATGAAAGTTCTCCTTCGATCAATCTGCGAAAATTCTGACGTCGGCGGCATCCCAGCCGAGCTCGACCGCATCGCCGGACGCAACCGGGCGGCGGTCGGCGGCGTCGGCGGTGACGCGCACCAGGAACGGTTTTTGTGACAGAGCGGTGCGGACATGCAGCTGCAGGTCGAGCCCGTGATAGGCGAGCGCCTCGACGATGCCGGCAACACGGTTGGCCGTCTCTGGCGGCGGGAACAGCCGGATGCGCTCGGGCCGCACCGAAGCGACCGCCGCAGCGCCGGGCGAAAGTATTTCGGGAACCATGCCTGATATCCGCGCACCATTGGCTGCCAGCACGCCATCGTCGGCGGCTTTGCCCGGCACGAAATTCATGACGCCAATGAAGTCGGCGACGAAACGGTCGGCCGGATGTTCGTAGACCGCATGCGGCGTGTCGCATTGCAGCAGCTTGCCGTCCCTCAGCACCGCCATGCGGTCGGCCATAACGAGCGATTCCTCCTGGTCATGGGTGACGATGACGAAGGTGATGCCGACTTCGTGCTGCAGCCTCTTCAGCTCCAGTTGCATGGCGCCGCGCAATTTCTTGTCGAGCGCACCGAGCGGCTCGTCGAGCAGCAGCAGCCGCGGCCGCTTGACCAGCGCCCGGGCAAGCGCGACGCGCTGCTTCTGGCCGCCCGACAATTGCTCCGGCTTGCGGTCGGCGAAGGCGACAAGCTCGGTCGTCGCCAGGATGGCGTCGACGCGGGAGCGGATTTCGTTTGCCGGCAAGCGCTCCATTTCAAGGCCGTAGGAAACATTGGCCCGGACGCTCATATGCGGAAACAGCGCGTAGGACTGGAACATCAGGTTGACCGGCCGCCTGTTGGGCGGGGTTTTGGCGATGTCGCGGCCGTCGAGCAGGATGCGCCCCTCATTGGGCGTCTCGAAACCGGCCAGCATGCGGAGCAGCGTGGTCTTGCCGCAGCCGGAAGGTCCGAGCAAGGCGAAGAACTCGTTCTCGCGGATATCGAGCGAGATGCCGTCGACGGCCATCACCCGGCCGAAGTTCTTCGACACCTTGTCGATCGCCAGCAGCGTGCGGGGCTCGCTCATTGGCCGATCACTCCGCGGTTGAGCCGCTGCGACAGGGTCAGCGCGGTGATTGAGACCGCCATGACGATGGTCGCCAATGCATTGATCTCCGGCGTGATGCCGAAGCGGATCATCGAATAGATCTGCATCGGCAGCGTAGTCGAGGCGCGGCCGGCGCCGGCGGTGAAGAAGGCGATGATGAACTCGTCGACCGAAAGGGTGAAGGCGAGCAGCGCGCCGGCGACGACCGCAGGCAGGATGACCGGCAATGTCACCCGCCTGAAGGTGGTGAGCGCGGAAGCGCCGAGATCGGCGGAGGCCTCGACGATCGACCAGTCGAAGCTTTTCAGCCGCGCGCGCACCACCGAGCAGACGAAGGCGAGGTTGAAGACGACATGGGCGAGGATGATGGTGTGCAGGCCCAGGGTGAAATCGAGCATGGAAAAGAAGCTGAGCAGCGCCACCGCCAGCACGATGTCGGGAATGATCATCGGCGCAAAGATCAGCGCCTCGAGGCCGCTTCCGTACTGCCGGCGCATTTCGACGCCGATGGCCAGCAAGGTGCCGAGCAGCGTGGCGATGGCTGTCGAGACCAGCGCCACGATCAGCGTATTGAGGGCGGCGGAAAGGATCGCGGCGTTTCCGGCGAGCGAGGCATACCATTTCAGCGAAAAGCCCGACCAGACGGTCGGCAGCCCGCCTTGGTTGAACGACAGCGCCACCAGTACGGCGATCGGAATGTAGAGGAAGGCGAAGACGAGGACGAGTATCGTTCGCAGGCCGAAGATGCGCGCTGGCGATGAAGTCATGGCTGACGTCCGATGGTCTGGAGGCAAGCGAGCGGCGAGCGTCCTTCTCCCGGTTTATGGGGAGATACCGGCAGGCAGATGAGGGGCAGCGCCCAACGTTGCCGGCATTTGCGCCGCCCCTCATTCGCCCCTTCGGGGCACCTTCTCCCCGTGAACGGGGAGAAGGGAAAGAAAGGGGAGCGCTCAGTCATCGGCGCCTCCTTTCGCTTCGGCGATACGGCCGGCGGCGCGATCGGCAGCCAGGGCCTGCGCCGTCAGCACCAAAAGCATGATGGCGATCAGCGCCATCGCCAGCGCTGCGCCGAACGGCCAGTCATTGGCGGTCAGGAACTGGTCGTAGACAAGATTGCCGATCATCTGGAAGCGGCCGCCGCCGAGCAGTGCCGGCGTGACGAAATTGCCGATCGACAGCACGAAGACGAACACCGCCCCGGCGGCGATGCCCGGCACCGTCAGCGGCAGTATAACCCGGCGAAATGTGGTCATGGCCGAAGCGCCGAGATCGCGCGAGGCCTCGGCCAGCTCCGGATTGAGCCGCGACAGCGGCGCGTAGCAGGCGAGGATGACGAAAGGCAGGTAATTGTAGACCAGACCGGCGATGACGGCGCCTTCGGTATAGAGCATCGACGGCGGCTCGCCGGTATAGCCGAACCAGCGCAAGAGCTGGGTGATCAGGCCTTCGCGGTTGAGCAGCACGATCCATGCATAGGTGCGGATCAGGTAATTGGACCAGAAAGGCAAGACGGCGAAGAACAGGAACACCGGCTGCCACCGGCGCGGTGCTGCCGCGATCGCATAGGCGGCGGCATAGCCGATCACCACCGCGATCAGCGTTGCCGTGCCGGCGATGCGCGCCGAATTGAGGAAGATGCCGGCATAGAGCGGGTCGAGCACCAGCCCGAAATTCTCCAGCGTGAAGCTGTATTCGATGCCGCCATAAATGCCGCGCCGGAAGAAGGCGAGCGCCAGCACCAGCGCGCATGGCACCACCATCAAGGCGGTGAGCCAAGCCAGCGCCGGCGCCATCAGCAAGGAGGAGCGGGAGGGTGCGAACGATCTCATGTCGCACCCTCCTCTGGCCTTGAGGCCATCTCAAAGGCATCGAAATTGTGTTTGGACAAGCGCCCCCTCACCCGGATTGCCAACCTAATTGCAAAGGGTAATTCGGGGCAATCCGACCTCTCCCCGAGGGGAGAGGAGGTCGCCGACCTTGGCGTCAGCCTCTTCTCCCCAGCGGGGAGACGGTGGCCGCGAAGCGGCCGGATGAGGGGGTGCTGCGCCGGAGATTGGCGAGCGGCTGCAAGCCCGCCGATCTCCCCCCTTGAGGGGGAGATGGCCGGCAGGCCAGAGGGGGGCGTGAAGGAACGCAAGCCTGATTCCAGATGCCGAAACTACTGCGCCGCCTTGATCTCGCTGACGATCTTCGAATAGTCGCGCTGGGCGTCGCCGACGTCGCGCAACTGCTCGAACTTGACCAGTTCGGCCACAGGCATGTTCATATTTGGGAATTTGGCGAGGAAATTCGCCGGCAGGCTTTCCATAGCCGGCTTGTTCGGCACCTTGTAATCGATGTTCTGAGCCGCCCAGGCGTGGTTCTTGGCGTCCAGCATGAAGTTGATGAACTGGAAGGCGGCGTCCTTGTTGGCCGATGCCTTCATCACCACCATCGTATCGACCCACAGGTCCGAGCCTTCCTTGGGTATGGTGTATTTAATCTGCGGATTCTCGGCGATGCCATAGTTGCACCAGCCATCCCATGCCTGCACCATCAGCGCCTCGCCCGAAACCAGCTTCGAATAGAAGGTGGTGTCGTCATAGGCGAGCAAGGTTTTCTTGGCCGAGATCAGCAGGTCCTTGACCTCGGCGAGCTTGGCCGGATCGGTTTCGTTGACCGAATAGCCCTTGGCGAGTTGCCCGGCGGCAAGCAGCCAGCGGTCGGTCGCCAGCATCGTGGTCTTGCCCTTGAGCGCCTCGGACGGGGCGAGAAGATCGTTCCAGCTGGCCGGCTCGGTCTTCACCAGATCCGACCGGTAGCAGAGGCCGGTAGTGCCCCAGGTGTAAGGCACGGAAAAATTGTTGCCGACATCGTGCGGCAGCTTGGCCGCCTCAGGATAGAGATTGGCGAGATTGGGGATCTTGGCGTGGTCGATCGTCTCGATCAGGCCGAGATTGTTCAGCACTTCTGCGAAGGGCGAGGATACGAAGACCACGTCATAGCCCTTGCCGCCGGAAGCGACGAGCTTGCCCATGATCTCTTCATTGGTGGCGTGAACCACGACCTCGCCGGAAACGCCGGTCGCTGCTTTGAAGGCGGCCATGGCGTCCGGCGCCATGTAGCCGTCCCAGTTGGAAATGACGAGGTCGGCGGCGGCCGCCGGCGCCGACAGCGCCATAGCGAGGCCAAGCGCGATCGCGGATGTTTTTAACGAACGGTGCCGCAGGGTGGTGGCGGTCATGACAGACTCCCATTCTGGTTGATCGTCGAATTCAATCAATCGTCGGACCAGCGCTTGCGACGTGCTTCGATCCTGTTCCCCGGTCTTTTTATTGCCGATTGAACCCACAGTACTATTGCAGAAAAAAGTACGTCAATCCATAATTTGTCAAAATCGCCGCGAAATCCAGCCGATCGCGCCCGCAAGGGCAATCGGTCAAACCGCGGCGGTCGAGCCCGTTCACGAGAAACGCCATGCAAGCCGTTGCCAGACGCCCGCGCACCAATCATCTTGATCTCGCGCAGCGCATTCTCGACGTGGCCCGGCAGCGCGGCTTTACGGCCGGCGCCCATCTCCCGGAACAGCAGATCGCCTCGCTCTGCAACGTCTCGCGAACCCCGGTGCGGGCCGCGCTGCGCCTGCTCACCGAAAAAGGCGTCGTACGCTGGGAAGCCGAATCCGGCTATCGGCTGGCCGTCGACCTCACCAAGCAGGCGACCCTTGCCACTGACCTGCCAAGCGCCGAGGAGGACGAACTCGCGGAGATGATCCTGCGTGATCGGTCGGCGCGCCGGCTGGATCAGACGGTGACCGTCGGCGCGTTGATGCGGCGCTACAGTGCCGAACGAAAGACAGTACTAAAAGCGCTAAAGAAACTGACAGACGAAAATCTTCTGGATCGCGCACCGGGACAGGCCTGGCTGTTCAGGCGGGCGCCTGACGATCCGGAGGCGCAAGGGGAAAGCTACGAGTTCCGCCTGCTGCTCGAACCCGCCGCCATTCTGGCGCCTGGCTTTCGGTTGGACGGGACCCGCGCGGCAGCCTTGCGCCAGGGCATGGAGGCGCTGCTGGCGCTGCCCGACGCCACATTCGATATAAGAGAGTTCCAGCGGCTGGACATCGACTTTCACGGCATGATCGCCGACGGCTCCAGCAACCGCTTCGTCACCGACGCGCTGTCGGACCATCTCAGGCTGCGCCGGCTGCCGGGGACTTATGCCGGCGTCAACGTCTTCCGGCTGAAGCAATCGCTGCGCGAGCACCTGACCATACTCGACCAACTGGAAAGCCGGCAGTATGAAGTTGCAGCCGATCTGCTTCGCGTCCATCTGCGATTGTCCCGCAGCCAGCGACCGCAGGCGGCCAGTCGCGGCGCCCCCGCATTGTTCGGCATGATCAGCCGGCCGGATTGACGAGGACCACGAGAACAGTGACGCGCAAAACCAGCCCGACTATCGCGTTGTTTCCCGAAGCGAGCTTCGGTGCCGCGCTCAATTGCGTCGGCATCGCGCAGGCCTTGCGCGCAAGGGGCGCGCGGCCGGTGTTCATCTGTCACGCCGGCTTTTCCGGTGTGTTCGCCGACTACGGGTTTCAGGAATATCAGTTGCCGACCGACGATCCGCTGACCGACAGCGAACGCCAGAGCTATTGGCAGGCTTTCGTGCGCCGGCATCTGCCGCATTTCAGGCTGAGCCCGATCGACCAGCTCGAAACCTATGTCGCCCCGACCTGGGAAGCGATCGTCGATACCGCGGTCAATGCCGAGGCGCCGCTGCGCCAATTGCTGACCCGGTTGAAGCCGGACGCCGTGGTGCTCGACAATGTCATCATGTTTCCAGCACTTGCTGCCGCCGGCTGCCCATGGGTGCGCGTCGTCTCCTGCGCCGAGACCGAGCTGCCCGACGCCGATGTACCACCCTATCTGTCCGGTCTCGCCGCCGACGACCCCGATCGCGCGGCCTTCGAGGCGCGCTACCTGGCAGCCGTCGCTCCGGCTCATGACCGGTTCAACCGGCTTCGGACCGACGCCGGTCTTGCACCCTTGCCGAGGGGCCTTTTTCTCGAAGCTTCGCCCGATCTCAATCTGCTGCTGACCCCGACGATCGTGCGCAGGCAGCGCGCCGAGCCGCTCGACCCGGCCCGCTTCGTCTATCTCGAAGGCTGCGTCCGTTCGGAAGGGCCGTTCGACGTGCCGGTCTTTCCACGCAATGACGGGCCGCTGGTCTATCTCAGCTTCGGCAGCCTGGGCGCGATGGATGTCGGCCTGATCGAGCGCATGCTCGCCGTGTTCGACCGGCTTCCGGCCCGCTTCATCGTCAATGTCGGCGGTCTGCGCGACAGCTATCGCGCGGTTCCGGACAATGTCTATCTCGACGCCTGGTTTCCGCAGCCGTCGGTTGTCGCCAAATCCGATCTCTTCATCCATCACGGCGGCAACAACAGCTTTTGCGAAGCGCTGCGTTTCGGCGTGCCGTCGCTGATCATGCCCTATTGCTGGGACGGGCACGACAATGCGCAACGCGCCGAGGAAACCGGCGTTGGCCGCCACCTCAGCCGCGATGGCTGGAGCGACGACGAACTGGAAAACGCCATCCTTGGCCTAATGGCCGATGGCGAGATGCGCTTTCGTCTCAAGGAGAATGCAGCCACCATGGCACGGGCGCGGGGAACCGAAATCGCCGCCGAATCCATTCTCGCCCTCGTAAGGACGTGACCTGATGCTCAACACCACGACAACGGGTGCACCGCAAATGACCCCAACGGACGATCCGAAGCGATGGCTGGAGCAGCAGGGGATCAGGGAAGTCGAATGCCTGGTGCCGGACGTGAATGGCGTGTTGCGCGGCAAGGCGTTGCCAACGGCCAAGTTCCTGAAGTCGCTCGAAGACCGCGCGCTCTACCTGCCGAGCAGCGCCTTCCTGGTCTGCATAGACGGCCGCTATTCCGGTTCCAACGACGAGGGCTTCGCCTATCAGGATCCCGACATGCGGATGGTGCCGGATGTCGCGACGCTTTGCCTTGCGCCCGGCGCTGGAGCTGAAAAGGCCTATGTCTTCGCCGATGCGTTTCACATGGACGACCGGCCGTGGATGGCCTCGCCACGTCATGTGCTGAGGGCCGTGCTCGATCTCTATCACCAGCGCGGCTGGCGGGCAGTGGTGGCGCCGGAGCTCGAATTCTACCTGACTGCGCCCAATCCCGATCCCGATCGGCCGCTGATCGCGCCGGTCGGGCGCAATGGCCGCTCCGAAACCGTGCAGCACCCCTATGACATGGCGGCGCTGGAGGAATTCGAGTCGGTGATCCAGCGGCTCTACGACTATGCCGCAAAGGCCGGGCTGCCGCTCGATACGCTGATCCACGAATCAGGCACGGCGCAGCTGGAGATCAATTTCCTGCATGGCGACGCGCTGCCGCTGGCCGACAAGGTGCTGCTGTTCAAGCGGATGACGCGCCAGGCCGCGCAGGACAATGGCATGCATGCGACCTTCATGGCCAAGCCGATCGCCGCACAAGCCGGCAGCTCCATGCATCTCCACATGTCGGTCATCGACGAGGCCGGGAATACGCTGTTCGCCGGGCGTGACGATGCCGACACCGAGATGTTCGGGCATTTCATCGGCGGCCTGCAGAAATACATTCCGGAGGTGATGCCGCTGTTTGCGCCGAACGTGAATTCGTTTCGCCGCATCCGGCCGAACCACAGCGCCCCCGCCAACATCGAGTGGTCGCATGACAATCGCTCCTGCGGCCTGCGTGTGCCGGCCGGCGGGCGGGCCGCACGGCGGGTGGAAAACCGGCTGCCCGGCGCTGATGCCAACCCCTATCTGGCGATGGCCGGCTCGCTGCTCTGCGGCTATCTCGGCGTCGAGGAAAAGCTCTCGCGTTCGCCCGAGGCATCGGGCAACGCCTATCGCAGCAAGAGCACGCTGCCGAAAACCATGGAGGAGGCGCTCGACCGTTTCGCCGCCTGCAGTCCGGTTCGGGACTTGCTCGGCGAGGATTTCGTCCAGACCTATTTGCGCGTCAAAAGCGTCGAGCTCGACCTGTTCCAGAGCGTCGTCACCAGCTGGGAACGCGACCACCTGCTGCTCAAGGTCTGACTATGAGCTTGGATTCTGGGGGCTTCAATTCCGGCCTGGACATCGGCAGATCCTACTATGTCGCGACCGCCAATCCGGCCCCTGATCATTCGGCGCTGCAGGGCGACGTCGACGCCGATCTGGTGGTGGTCGGCGGCGGCTGCACCGGCCTGTCCGCGGCCCTTCATGCCGCCGAGTGCGGGCTGAAGGTGGTTCTCCTCGAAGGCGGTAAGATCGGCTGGGGGGCGTCGGGGCGCAATGGCGGCCAGATCATCCCCGGCCTGCGCAAGGGCGCCAAGGGCCTGGTCAAGCTTTATGGGCCCGAACGGGCGCGGGCGCTTTTCGCTCTCGCCCTCGAGGCGCGCGGGCTGGTGCTGGACCTGATCGAGCGCCATGCCATCGATTGCGACCTCCGGCTCACCGGCCATCTGGCTGGTGCGGTCAACGGCTCCGACCTGCGCGATCTCGAGGAAGAGGCCGAGTGCCTTGCCAGCGTGATGAATTTTCATGACGTCGAGATGCTGTCGGCAGCGCGGGCGCGTGAAATGGTGAACACACCCTATCACGGCGCCATGTACGAGAAGCTCGGCGGCCATATGCATCCGCTGAACTACACGCTGGGTCTTGCCCGCGCCACGGCAGCGGCAGGCGTCACCATCCACGAGAATTCGGTGGCGCTGCGGCTGGAGCGGGAACCTTCCATCCGGGTTTCCACGGCCAAGGGCACGGTCCGGGCCCGGCATGTCGTGTTGGCCGGCGACGCCCTGCTTCAGGGGCTCGAACCGCGCGTCAACAGCCGCATCATGCCGGTCGGCAACTACATCATCGCCACCGAGCCGCTTGACGACACCAGCGACGTCATCCCAAGCAATGCCGCCGTTTCCGACACACGCTTCGTCGTCAACTACTACCGGCTGTCGGCCGACGGCCGCCTGCTGTTCGGCGGTGGCGAGCGCTACACGCCGTCGCCGCCCGCCGACATTGCCGGCTTCGTGCGGCCGCATATGGAAAAGACCTTTCCGCAATTGCGCGGCCGCCGCATCGAGCATGCCTGGGGCGGGCTGGTCTCGGTGACGACATCGCGCCTGCCGGATGTCGGCCACTATGGCGAGGTCTATTTTGCGCATGGCTATTCAGGCAAGGGCGTGATCCTGTCGACGCTGTCGGGAAAGCTGCTTGCCGAGGCGATCACCGGCGATGCGTCGCGGCTCGATCTGTTTTCGACGCTGAGGCCAATGCCGTTTCCCGGCGGTACCGCACTGCGCGGCCTGCTCTATGTCCTCGGCATGCTCTGGTACGCCATGCGCGACCGCATCAAGCATTGAGCAAGCGATCCACTGCCGCCGTGGTCTTGCGACGGAGGGCGGCAACGCAGCTTCGCGACAAATTTGACCATGTGGACAAAGGTCGGACGCCGTTCCATAGTTCCCTCGCCTGATATCCAAAGAAACAGCCGGTTCGACACGGCGCCAATCAGAGGGGCATGCAATGGAAAACGGGAAGAGCAAAATCCAGTCGAAACGCGAAGGACTTTCGCGACGCAATTTGCTGGAACTCGGCGCGCTCGGCCTGGCGGCAGCCATGCTGCCGGGCAGTGCCTTGGCGCAGGACAAGAAGCTGAAGGTGGCGGCGATCTTCGCCACGCCGACCGAGGAGCCATGGGTCCACCAGATCCATGTCGCCCTGCAGAGGGCCGAGAAGGAACTCGGCATCGAGTACAAATGGTCGGAGAAGGTGCAGACGGCCGATTTCAGCCGTGTGATGCGCGAATATGCGCAAGGCGGCTATGAGCTGGTGCTGGGCGACGCGTTCGCTGCCGAACGCGAATCCCGCCGCACCGCCAAGCAATTTCCGAAGGTCGCCTTCCTGTTCGGCTCCGGCGCCGGGCCGGCCGAGCCGAATTTCGCTGTCTTCGACAACTGGATCCACGAGCCCGCCTATCTCTCTGGCCTGATCGCCGGAAAGATGTCGAAGACAGGCACGATCGGCGCCGTTGCGGCGATGGGCATTCCGGAAGTGAACCGGCTGGTCAATGCCTTCTTTGCCGGCGCCCGCGAGGTCAATCCTGACATCAAGAGGAAGGTCGCATTCATCGGCTCCTTCTTCGACCCGCCCAAGGCCAAGGAAGCGGCTATCGCCCAGATCGACGCCGGCGTCGACGTGATCTATGCCGAACGTTTCGGCGTCATCGAAGCGGCGGTCGAGAGGAAGATCCTCGCCATCTCCAACATGTCCGATCAGTCCAACCTCGGCCCGGACACGGTGATCACCGGCCCGGTCTGGGACATGTATCCGACGGTCGAGCATGCGATCAAACTGGTCAAGGCCGGCGTCTTCACCGCGCAGGATTACGGCGATTTCTCGCGCATGGCCAAGGGCGGCTCCTTTCTGGCGCCCTATCACAAATTCGACAAGACGCTGCCCGCCGACGTCAAGGAGCTGGTCGAGAAGAAAAAGGCCGAAATCCTCGACGGCAATTTCCGTGTCGTCGTCGACGAGAACACGCCGGTTTCGGATTGAGCGCAGTTTTTTGGGGGTTGGCGCTGCATCCCTCAAATCATAAGCCAATTCAGGAGCACCCCTCGCCTTTGCCCGCCCCTCTCATCGAAATGCGCGGCATCTCCAAGAGCTTCGGCGCCGTCATGGCGAACGAAGCCGTCGATCTCAGCGTCGCGCCGGGCGAGATTCTCGGGCTGCTCGGTGAAAACGGCGCCGGCAAGACGACGCTGATGAACGTGCTGTTCGGCGCCTATGCGTCCGACGCCGGCGAGATCCTGGTTCAGGGCCGGCCGGTGACGATCAACAGCTCGGCCGATGCGCTCGCCGCCGGCATCGGCATGGTGCACCAGCATTTTCACCTGGCGCCGCGGCTTTCGGTGCTGGAAAATCTGCTGATCGGCATTCCCGGCAAATCGGGCCGGATCGACCGCGCCGGCGGGCTGGCGCGACTGGCGGATATCGACCGCCAGCATGGCCTCACGCTCGATCCGGATCGTCCCGTCTCGGCGCTGTCGATCGGCGAGCAGCAGCGGCTCGAAATCGTCAAGGCGCTGTTTCGCGGTGCAAGGCTGCTGATCCTCGACGAACCGACGGCGGTGCTGGCGCCGACAGAGGTCGACGGGCTGTTTTCGGCGCTGCGGTCGATGACGGCCCAGGGTCTCGGCATCATCTTCATCTCGCACAAGCTCAACGAGGTCAGGGCGTTGACCCATCGCTGCGTCGTGCTGCGGCACGGCCGCGTAACCGGGCGCGTCGATGCACCTGCCAGCACGACATCCTCGGAGATGGCGCGGCTGATGTGCGGCCACGAGATCGTTCCGCCGGCCAGGGGACCGTCGACACCGGGTGCCGCGGTGCTGACCCTGGACGGCATCTCGACGTCGCATTCCGGTATGGCGCTGCGCGACGTGTCGCTCTTTGTCCGTGCCGGCGAGATCCTCGGCATTGCCGGTGTCTCGGGCAACGGTCAGCGGGCGCTTGCCGAAGTGATCTCCGGCGTGCTCGTGCCCGATGCCGGCCGGATGACGATAGCCGGCAAAGCTGTCTCGCGGTTCTCGCCGCGCGAGGTGCAGGCGCTCGGTCTCGGGCGCATTCCGGAAGATCGGATGACGACGGGACTGGTCACCAATCTGCCGCTCGCCGATTCGATGGTGCTGCCGCGTATCGGCACGGCGGCGTTCAGCCGCAACGGACTGCTCAGGCCGGATGCGATCCGCGCCTTCGCCGAGGCGCAGATCAAGGCCTATGACATACGCTGCCCCGGGCCGATGACGCGGGCCGGAGCACTGTCCGGCGGCAATCTGCAAAAGGCGCTGCTGGCGCGCGAGCTCGCCTTCGACCCGAAGGTGCTGATCGTGTCACAGCCGACGCGCGGCCTCGACATTGGTGCGGCGCGCTTCATCCACGAAAAGTTTCTCGACATGCGTGCCAGGGGCTGCGGCATCGTCGTCATCGGCGAAGACCTCGAAGAGCTGCTGATGCTCTGCGACCGCATCGCGGTGATGTATGAGGGGCGCATTGCCGGCACGCTGGCCAGCGCCGACGCCACCATCGCGCGGCTCGGACTGATGATGACCGGAGCGGGGGGCCATAGTTGATGTTCCGCCTCGAAGCCCGCACCTCAACGCCCGCCTGGTTCAACCTGGCTCTGCCGTTGCTGGCCATCGGCGCGACATTGGTGCTATGCAGCGGCCTCATTGCGGTGGCCGGCGCCGGGGTGATCGAGGCCTATGGCGTGATGTTCTCGGCGTCGCTGGGCGACAGCTACGCGATCACCGAAACGCTGGTGCGCGCAACACCGATGATCTTCACCGGCCTTGCCGTAGCGGTCGCCTTCCGCGCCAAATTCTGGAATATCGGCGCCGAGGGGCAGTTGCTTGCCGGTGCGGTGGCGAGCTGTGCGGTCGGCGCCATCCCGATGCCGGGACCGCTCGCCATGCTGCTGATGGCGCTCGCCGGCGCCGCCGCCGGTGCTGCGGTCGCCCTGATCCCGGCAACGCTGCGGGTGAAATTCAAAGTCGATGATGTCGTTAGTTCACTGCTGCTCAACTCGGTCATCTTCTACGCGTTGATGGCGCTGATCGAAGGCCCTTGGAAAGACAGTTTCAGCGGGTACCCGATCTCGCCGCCGATCGAGGATTCAGCGAATTTCCCGGTGCTGCTCGAAGGCACGCGGCTGCATCTCGGCGTCGTGGCGGCTTTCGTGGCGGCACCGGTCATCTGGTTCCTGATTGCGCGCACGACGCTCGGCTTCAGGATCAGGGTGATCGGCGAAAATCCCGAGGCCGCGCGCTATGGCGGCATCCATGTCGAGCGGGTGCTGATCTCGACGGCGCTGCTGTCCGGGGCGCTCGCCGGCCTTGCCGGCGTCAGCGAAGTCGGCGGCGTGCATTTCCAGGTGATGAGCGACATCTCGCCGGGCTATGGCTATTCCGGCATCGTCGTCGCCATGCTGGCGAGGCTCAACCCGCTTGGCGTGATGCCGGCGGCGCTGTTCCTCGCCGCCGTCATGACCGGCGCCGAGGCGATGTCGCGGGCCACCGGCGTTCCGGCCTTCCTCAGCGACGTCATCCAGGGCACCGCGCTGCTCGCCATGCTGGTGGCGCTGCTGTTCACGGCCTATCGCATCCGCCGCGTCGGAGCCGCATGATGAGCGTCGTGCTCGAACAAATTTTTCAGGTCGGCTTCCTCGCCGCGATCATCCGCATCGCCACGCCTTTGGCTTTCGCGACGCTGGGCGAGATGTTTTCGGAGCGGGCCGGCGTGCTAAATCTTGGCATCGAAGGCATCATGCTGTTGTCGGCGATGACCGGCTTCACCGCGACCAGCCTCAGCGGCAGCCTGTGGCTCGGCGTGCTTGCGGCGGTGCTGACCGGTGCGCTGATGGGTGCCGTGCATGCGCTGTTCACGGTCGCTCTCGGCCTCAGCCAGCATGTCTGCGGCATCGGCGTGACGCTGTTCTCGTCGGGCCTAGCCTATTTCCTTTACCGGCTGATCTTCGGCCAGCAATCGGTGCCGCCCAGCATCAAGAGTTTCGAAACGCTGCCGATCCCTGTTCTCTCCGACATCCCGGTGCTCGGACCAGCCGTGTTCAACCAGTTTTCGCTGGTCTACATGGCGATGGCAGCCGTTCCCCTTGCCGCCTTCGTGCTCTATCGGACTCCGTGGGGCCTGTCGGTGCGCATGGTCGGCGAAAATCCGCGCGCCGCCGATTCGGCCGGCGTCGGCGTCATCGCCACTCGCTTCCAGGCGGTGATCCTTGGCGGTGCCCTGATGGGGCTGGCCGGGGCTTTCCTGTCGATGGTGCAGTTCAACGCCTTCACCTTCGGCCTCGTCTCCGGGCGTGGCTGGGTGGCGATCGCGCTCGTCGTCTTCGGCCGCTGGGATCCCTGGCGTTCGGCAGGGGCCGCCCTGCTGTTCGCCTTCGTCGATGCCCTGCAACTGCGCATGCAGGCGAGCGGGCTCGGCCATATCCCCTATGAGGCGTTCCTGATGCTGCCCTTCATCTTCACCATCGTCGCCATGGCGGTGATGTCACGCAACGCCGTCGCGCCTTCGGCGCTCCTCAAGCCGTTCCGCCGCGAAGAACGCTGACAGGGCGGGGAAGGGAATTCTCAGCCACCGCTTAGCGCCCGCATCACATTCGGCAGCGCCGGCAGCGTCAGCAAAACCGTGCCGGCAAGCCAGATCGACGCGACGACGATGCTCCTGGGGCGCGCCGACCAGCGCTCATAGAGAGCGGCCGGCACGCCGGCGAGCATGATGGTCATCGTCGACAGGATCAGCGCACTTGCCATGTAGACGATCTGGCTCAGGGGAGGCGCCCAGCCCGGATACCAGATCGGATAGAACAGGAACACCATCAGCACCCACGGCGAAAAGATGCCGTTGACGATGGCGACCGCCATGACCGGGACAAGACCGTTTCTGTCCATTGCCTCAACCCCCCTGCGAAGCCATCGGCGCAATGCCGAAATTGATCAGAAAGACGAGGTAGAACACGCGCAAGGCCATAAGCCAGAGCACGCTGAAGACGATCACCACCGGCTGGGTCAGGATCGACGGGGTAATGCTCCGCACGGCCCGCAGGAACGGGTCCGTGACACTCTTGAAGAAGCGCCAGATGTAGTTGTCCCAGCTTTCGGGCACGAAGAGGCCGAGCAGGAGACGCCCCATCAGAGTGTACATCACCGCGGCAAGGATGAAATTCGGGATGTGGAAATACCAATAGGACCAGAAATCGTTCATGTGGGAGTTTCCAAGCAGCGGCGGCGCCGCGTTATGCCAGCGACGCCTCCAAAATGAAAGCGGGGTCCGTCACCGGACCCCGCCTTGAGCGCCGATCGCTATGCGCGATCAGGCAGTCTTTTCTTCCATCATCTGCTTGCCACGCGGCACACGCAGTTCCTCGATGAACTCCTGCATTGCCAAAGATGGTTCCCTGGTCAGCCTGGAGACAACGATCATGATCAGGAAGCCGACAGGCAGGCCGAACGCGGCTGCCGACAGGTTCTTGACGCCCCACCAGTTGGCGATGGTCTGGGCATGCTTGTCGAGTGCCGCCCATGCAGCGGCCTGTGCGTCCGGAGCAGCAGAAGCCCAAGCCGCCTTCAGCTCCGCATATTTTGCAACGGCGTCAGCCGGTGCCGCGGACAGGCCACTCCACGTCTCGTAAAATCCTACCGCGCCGTAGCGGGTACCGAGCAAATAATACAGGCAGATGCCAAAACCGGCGATCATGCCTGCAACGGCGCCGGCAGAGTTCGTGCGCTTCCACCAAACGCCGAGCACCAGCGCAGGGAACAGGCCCGCGGCGGCAAGCGAGAATGCCCAAGACACCATGGCGAGGATGTCGCCCGGCTTGGTCGACGCCACGTAGGCGGCGGCGATGGCCACGAGCACGAGCAAAATACGCGACACCACCAGACGGCGGGCGGTCGGAGCATTCTGGTCGATCATCTTGTAGTAAATGTCGTGGCTGAGCGCGTTGGCGATGGCCAGCAGCAGGCCATCCGCAGTCGATAGCGCGGCAGCAAGGCCGCCAGCGGCGACGAGGCCCGAGATGACGTAAGGCATACCGGCCATTTCCGGCGTGGCCAGCACGATCATGTCGGCGTTGAGGTTGATGTCGGCAAATGAAAGTGCTGTCACGCCCTTTTCGGCGCAGGCCGCTGCAATTGCTGCTGCGTCAGTGGCAGCCTTGCCGCAGATTTGTACGAGCGTGCCGTCGGCTGCCGCCCAGCGCATCATCCATCCGGCTTTCTCACTGATGTTCTCGGGCGTCAGGCCCGATGCCACCAGGTCGAGCATCGTCCATTTGGCGAACGCCGCATAGGCCGGCGCCGTGAAGTAGAGGATGAAGATGAACAACAGCGACCAGGCGACCGAGACGCGCGCTTCACGCACCGACGGGGTGGTGAAGTATCGCATCAGGACGTGCGGCAGGGATGCCGTTCCGACCATCAGGCAGACAATAAGCAGGAAGTAGTTGAGCGCGTTGTAGCCGCCATGCACGAACGGCGTGATGTGATGCACCGTGATGCCCTGCGCCGTTTCAAGCGCGGTGATGTTTGCGAGTGCCTGTCCCTGCATCAATTGCGGGATGGGCACGCCGGTTTTCACGGTGGACATCCAGATGGCTGGGATGAGATAGGCGATGATGAGCACGATGTACTGTGCGACCTGCGTCCACGTGACGGCGCGCATGCCGCCCAGCATTGAGCAGACCAGGATGCCGGCAAGGCCGACATAGACTGCTACGTTGAAGTCGAGGCCGAGAAAGCGTGCCGAGATGATGCCGGTCGCGTAGATCTGCGCTACCACATAAGTGAAAGAGCAGGAGAACAGCACGATCACGCCGATAAAGCGTGCCAGATTGCCGCCATAGCGCGCCGACAGGAAGTCGGGAACCGTATAGGCTCCGAATTTGCGCAGATAGGGCGCAACAAGGATGGCCACGAGCACGTAGCCGCCGGTCCAGCCCAGCACGAAGGCGAGGCCGTCATAGCCGAGCAGATAGAGCGTGCCGGCCATGCCGACGAAGGACGCGCCTGACATCCAGTCAGCGCCGGTTGCCATGCCATTGTAGATCGCCGGGACCCTGCGCCCCGCCACGTAGTACTCGCCGACCTGCATGGTGCGGCTGAGAATGCCGATGACGGCATATATTGTGATCGTGAACGCCACGAACAGATAGCCGATGATTCTGTTCGGGACGCCCATCGCGCTGATGATCGCCATCAGGATGATGAAAGCGATGAAGCCGCCGGTGTAAATGCCGTAGATACGACCGAGATTGGAGGTGAAGTCGCCTCCGCCTGCTGTAGTCGCTGTCGTGTTAGCCATTGAAGTTCCCCCGATCATTCTTCATTGACATGATGCTCTTCGTCGATCGCGTTCTGGCGCCGTGCGAACCAGAACAGCATGACGACGAAGGCGATGAGCGAGCCCTGAGCGGCCATGTAGAAGCCGAGCGGAAAACCAAAAATGACGATGCTGTTGAGTTGCTCCACGAACATGTGGATGACGTAACCGAAGAACACCCAGAGGCCGAGCATGACGAACATGAGGCTCTTGGTCTTGTTCCAATAACTTACGCGGTCTGGCGTCGCCATAGCTTGAACCCTCCCTTGGTTGGCAGCTTGCGAACCGTCTCGACCGCAAGGCGCCGTTTAAAGCTTGCCTCTTCCGCTGACGCGGAAGCCCTCCGGCATAGGTCGCGGCCAGGTATAGAATCAGCCGACCGTAACTTTGTATGAGTATCACTTCTTGTCGCGCCTGTTCATACGACTTTAGAATCGGTGAGAGGACTGGAGAATCGGTGGGAGGACTTGAATCGGTAAGAGGGCTGGCCGTGCGGCGTCGCGGGGGCTACACGGTCAATATCGGTTGGAAACAAGACCGAAGGGAGAACGCCATGGGCCTGCTGAACGATCTGTTGCCCGAGTTCCTGCGCAAGCCGCAGCCGATCGTCAGCGTCGATGAACTGGCTGACTTCATGGATTCGCGCGCCGCCTTCCTGGCCCAGAAGAGCATCGTCGAGTTCTGCCGGGTCAGGGCAGGGGTCTACTGGCAGAAGCTGTTCAGCGAGAAGGAATTCCAGGCGGCGCTCAACCATTCACGCTGGCGCGCCTACCCTGCGTGTTACGCCATGGTGGCGGAAATGGTGGAGGGTGCGCTGCGCGAACCCGCCGGCTTGCGCCAGCGGGGCCTGCCAGCGGCGCTGGAAAAAGTCGCCTTAACAAGCTTCTCCAAATATGCCGTTCCGGCGGGCTCGCCCCCCACTTTCTGGGAGGACGCCGCCGAGCTCACCCGTCAGCGCCTCGCCGCCACCCAGATCGGCCCACAGCGGCCGGTGCGCGAGATCCCCGAGCCGCTGGCGCGAACGGTTTTCGAGATGGTCCCGATCCACCCCAATCTGCTGACCAACGATTACGACTATATCTTCAACTTCCTGAGAATGAATCTGCTGCGCGCGCATGAGGATTTCCTGGTGCAGGCCGACCGCAGCGCCCTCGTCGACCAACTGCTTGGCGCCGCGCGCAGCTGAGTTTGTTTACTGTCCGAGCGTCGCCGGCGATGCGAACATCAGGTCCCGCACCAGATCGGGTGCCGACTGAAGGCGCTTGATGAGTGTCTTGAGCTGTGCCTGCTGATCGCGCGACAGCGCATTGATCTCGGCGCGGTTGGATACCGGTATACCGGCGTAGATGTCATGCGTCTGCTGAGCGAGCAGCAAGCCGACCAGCATGGCGTGGCCGGCCAGCATCGCCTTCATGTCGGGCTCCCCGCCAATATCCAGGGCGATCAGTTGCTCGAGCCGGGCACGGGTGCTCCGCTCGCGGATGCCGTGGCGAATTGCAAGCGTGCGTGCGGTCGCGACGATTGGAAAAAGGCCATGCTTCTTGATGTCCAGCCGGCCATTTTCAAGCTGAAAGCCGCCAAAGACAGTGAAGGGACTGCCGGTCGTCATCTGCTCGCCGAGCAGCTTCGCGAACACCGGCTCGGCGTGGGCGCGGTCATACGCATATTCGACGAATTGCGCGGCCAGCGTCGTGTCGCCATGCACCGGTCGCAGGTCGTAGACGATATCGACGTTGAGCAGGTCCTCAGGCCGCAGGCGGCGAACCCAATCCTCGACGCGCCCCTTCCAGCTGGAGAGGCTACCGCGGAATGCGGCATTCGAGGCCATTACCCCGCCTTTGCAATACGGCACGCCTGAGATGTCGAGCATGTCGGCGAGCCTGGCCCCGAGATTCTTGAACCAGCGATCTTCGGGCCCATCCGGCTCGCCATCTGCAAAGACGATTGCGTTGTCCTGGTCGGGGGCCATCAGGCTTTCGCCACGGCCGCCTGAGCCGAGCACGAGCACGGCGTAGGCGCAGGGCGGCGGGCCGTGGCCTTCGATCTGCATCTGCTGTTCGGCAAGCACGGCGGCGCGGCGGGTAAGCGAGCAAAGTTCGTCGCTGATGATTTCCGCCACCACGCGCGGGTCGATTGCTTCGCCGAGGAGCGAACGTACCACGCCCGGCAGCATCGACCAACTGGCCGCCAGTTCGGCAGCATCCCTGGCATGTTCGATGGTGTCGTCGAGATCGATGGCAGCGGCGGCGCGGAGCCTCAACAGGTCGCGCGCCGAAAGCACGCCGACCAGCATGCCACCGTCGTCGCGGACGGCGAGGTGGCGGACATTCAGCCGATCCATGCGGCCGATCGCCCGGTAAGCGAAGGCGGCGGCGCGGATGCTTATCAGCGGTCGCGTTGCGATGTTTCCGACCGGCATGTCAAAAGCCAACTCGGCGTCGGACGACATGCGGCGCAGCAGGTCACGCTCGGTAACGATGCCATACGCCTCGATCGCTTGATCCGGCGTTCCACGCTCGGACACGAGGACCGAGCTGATCTTGCGCTTGACCATGAGGTCGATGACCTGCCTTGTCGGTTTGGTCGACTTCACCACAATTGGCGGGCTGCTCATGAGGCTGCCGACGCGATGGCGATAGGCATAGGGATCAACCGGCTGAAACGCGGGAGCCTGGGGTCGCGACACCGGCTCGGCCCAGCCCGCGCGATGGCCGGCTTCGAGAGCGTCCGAAAGGGCAAGGCAGGCAACCTCGGCCTCTCCAAGTGTTCGGATGTTGCGCTTGCGCAACTCCGGAATCAACGCGGCAAAAATGTCTCCGGCCGCAATCGCATCGCCCAGAGCCGAATGCCGGCCGGTTATCTCCAGGCGAAGCCATCCGGCGATCGTTTCCAGCGAATGGTCTGCCAGATTGGGATTTGCTATGGTTGCAAGAAGCCGGACGCACAGCGCCCGAGGCTTTTTCCAGGGCAAGCGGGCGCGTCGGCATTCGCGCTCCAATACCGCGAGGTCAAAGCCGATCGAATGGCCGACGAGGATGCGGTCGCCGACGAACTCCTGGAATTGTGCCCATGCATCCGGGAAGCTGCCGGCTCCGTCAACATCGGCATCGGTGATGCCGTGGACGAGCGAAGCCTCGGACGGGATTGCTTCACCGGGATCGATGAGGAGATCGAGCTGAGTTTCCCGGACGACCTTGCCATGCGCGATGCCGATCGCGCCAATCTGGACCACGCGCGCCTTGGTGGCGTCGGGCCCGGTTGTTTCGGTGTCGACGGCGGCAGCCGCAATTGCTATCAGCGGTGTCGCGCCGCTCGCCGGCTTCAATTCCGTCTCCTGCGGCATAGCCGATAGCCTTCCTCTGCCGGATGTCTCGCCGAGACAGCGCCTGTCCGAGACAGCACCTGTCGGTGCGAAAAGGTTCGATCCGGCTTGCCATGCAACATAGAGCGCGCCGGCGGGCCGCGTCGATGGCCGAAGTCAGGCTATGGCGTTCGCAATGTTGCGCCGGGGAGTTGCGCGCCTGCACGTCCAGGCGGCACATTCGCCTTAAAGTGATTTGATACGGTCGCAGCGCTCGCACATTGTCGGCGAGCTTGCTGCCGAGGGCGCCGATGGATGAGATCAGGCGGGTTGCCGTGGGGTGCATCGGGCGCGCCGTCATGTTCGGCTCGCTTGCCATTGGCTGTGTCATGGTCGGATTCTCCTTCAACCCGGTGTCTGCATTTCGCTCCGGCGCGTTCCTCACGCTGACCATGGTTCTGGCGCTGATGTGGAAAGCCACGACCGCAGCCTTCAAAAATCCCAAGCACACCGAAGTCTGGCTCTACCTCGACGAGAAATCGCGCCCAGCCGATGCCTCGGCACGACGGGTGTTCGGCACCATCACGGGCGACGTTTATAGACTCTACGCCCGGATCGCGCTCGGCGTCGCGGTCGGGTTCTTCCTGGTGTCGCTCGTGCTGATGCTGTTCGGCCTGGAAGCTTACAGGCCGCCCGCCAACTAGGCGGCCGCTCCGCCCATCCCTGCCCGCCCGCACGACCGGGCGTTTTGCCATCGGGCCGATCGGCCTCGGAAAGTGCCGCGCTAAGCAGCAAACAAACCAAATTGTCCTCAGGTTGGAGAAAAACATTCTAAGGATCGCTGGAAAATAGCAATCGACAAAGTCTACTGAATTAATAGATTAACTGCCGAGACGGAGGCCGATATGTCCTATTTCCAGAACGCCCACACTGCCCGCAAAGGCCAAAGGCTCGGTTCCGAGCAGACTTGGCGGCCGGCCTATGCGGGCGCCTTTGCCTATCTCGTCTTTGCCCTTGCGTTCGTGTTCACCGGGGCGGTCGTTCTGGGTTTTGTTCCCTGACTATGGAGCCCGCGAGTCATCGGGCCTGACTAAAGGGATAACTGTCTGCCGTTTCGCGATATCGGAGTTGAATGAACCGAGTCCCGGTGCGCTTTATCGCGCCCCTTGCCCCAACGTGATGGAGGAGATGGCAATGCCGATCGAGTTCACGCATGTTCCCGGTAAAACTCACCCGGCCGACCCAACCGCGCCGTTTTTCTACGATTTCGTGGAAACAGCGACAAAGCTGTCGCTGATCGAGGACATCGGTTTCCAGAAAATCGTCGTCGACGATCCGGCCGGGCTGCTGGCCAATATGGATATTGCCGCCCGGGCGCTGGACCGCACTTCTTCGCTCGAGATCGTTCTCACGCATTGGGCTGGTGTGATCGAGCCGACGGTGGCGGCACGGCAATTGGCGGCGCTCGACGCGAAAAGCGGCGGTCGGTTGTCGCTCAGGATGCTCAGCGAGCCGCTGAACGACGACGATGCCGAAACACGCCCGGTCGGTCATACGGTTGTCTGGCAGCGCATCGATGAATATCTGGTGCTGCTGAAACGGTTGTGGTCGAACGACAGGCCGTTCGACCATGAAGGTGCCTTCTACAGCGTCAGCGGCGGCTATGTGCCGCGCAAGGGGCCGCGTAGCGCCGGGGTGAGCATCCGCATGGGCGGACGGTCCGGAACGGCGCTCAGGGTCGCCGGGCGGCATGCCGATGTCTTCGAGCTGACGCCGGGTTCGCTCGACGAGATCCGGCAACTGATGGAGCGGGTGCGCAATGCCGCCGCCGAACACGGTCGGGCCGGCAAGCTGCGTTTCGCGCTCCCCGTCCGGATCCGTTCGGAGGGCAACGCTTCCGGCCAGAAGGCGGTCGAATTTGTAGAGCCGCCGGCACAAGTCGCGCTTTCCCTGCTTCCTTATGCTGCCCTGGGAATCGAGGAGTTCATGATCGTCGGTGTCGACAGGCCGGGCGGCATCGCGGCGGCGGGCCGCGAGGTGATCGCGCTGCTGCGCAATTCGCTGACGCGCCGCGAGGCCGATGTCCCTCAGCCCGGCGCGTTTGCGCCTCGCGTGATCCGCGAAGCACGCGCCGGCTGAGCGCGTGCTATGCGCTTTGTGGTCGCCAACCCGAAGCGCGTGGCGGGGCCGCTCATTGCCGGCCTTTCCACATCAGCACCATGAAGTAAGGCCCGCCAACCAGGGCAGCAAGCAAACCCGCCGGAATCTGCCACGGGAAAATCAGCATCCGGCCGGCCCAGTCGGCCGAGACAAGCATCATCCCGCCAAGCATCGCGGAAGCGAAAAGCTGCGGCAAGGCGCGTTGAAGACCGAGCATGCGGGCCAGGTGCGGCGCCATCAATCCGACGAAGCTCAGCGGCCCGATGACCAGCGTGGCTATTGTCGTCGGCACCGAGATAAGCACCAGGAGCACGACCTGCACGCGAAACAGGCTAAGCCCGAGCCCGCGCGAGGCGGCTTCTCCAAGCGGCAGGATTTCCAGCCAGCGGATGGTGAGGGGCACGATGGCGAGCAGAGCAGTCGCCGCCACGGCGGCGATTGTGGCATCGGCGGCGGTGGCCCGGTAGGTGGAGCCGGACAGCCAGCCGATCAGCGTATCGAGCCGAGGATCGCCGCTGGCGAGCATCACCGCCGAGAATGCCGACGCCATCGTCGCCACGGCGACCCCGGAAAGCAGCAACCGATCAGGCGCGAGAGGCTGCTGGCGGCCGGTCGGCGAAACCATCGCCAGGCTGACCAGCGCCCCGACGAGACCGGCGGCGATCATCGCCGGACGGTTGACATCAGAAGTCGCGACGAAGAGCAGCAGGATGCCTAGCGAGGCGCCGCCTGAGATACCCAGCACCTCGGGCGCCGCCATCGGATTGCCGGTCATCCGCTGCATCAGCGTGCCGACCACGCCCAGCATCATACCAGCGCAAACCGCGACGACGATGCGAGGCGCCCTGAGCGGCAGCAGGTCGGCAAGTTCGGCGGCCGAGGCGACGTGCCAGCCGGCCGCGCCTCGCCCGACAACAAGCGCGGCGCAGAGAAGAAGCGCCATCGCGATGAGCCCGAGCAGCAGACAGGGCCACCCGCTGCGCCTGCGCACGGAAGACAGCATGGCGCCGTCCCGGTCCGGGCTGGTGCGCAATTTCGGCAGGAGAAGAAACAGCAGCGGCGCACCGAGGAAAGCAGTCGCCACGCCTGCCGGGATTTCGGAGGCAAACGGCAGGACCTGCACCAGCCGGTCGGTCAGCCACAACAGCATGGCGCCCGCAAGCGGCGCCCAGATCATGCGCTGGCGCAGGGTCCGTGCGCCGGCGAGCCTGACCAGCGCCGGCGCCGCAAGCGCCACGAAGCTGATGACGTCGACGGCTGCGACCACCATGCTGCTCAGCCCGACGGCGACGGTCATCCCGGCCAGCCGTGTCACCGCGGGATTCGTTCCGAAGCTTTCGGCTCCCTCGTCGCTGAGGTCGAGAAGCCGCAGCGGCCGGAGCAGAAGGAAGGCGGCAATGCCGGCCATCGCCAGCCATGGCGCGAACCCGAGCACTACGGCATCGCCGTTCTGGATCAGCGAACCGCTCTGCCAGATGAAGAGTTCCTCGGAATATTCGCGGTTGGCCGCCATCAGCAGGGCGCTCGCAGAACTGCATGTGAGGCTGACCACCAGGCCGGAAATGATGATCGCGACCGGCGAGAAACTCCGGCCCCGGGCCAGAGCCAAAACCGCCAGCGTCGACAGGGCGCCGCCGGCGAGCGCCATCCATTCGCGACCTTGCTCCAACAGCCACGGCGCGTAGAGCGTGGCGATCGTCAGGGCGACGGTGGCGCCTGCATTGGTGCCGATGGTCGTCGGCTCGGCGAGCGGATTGCGCAGCACCTGCTGGAGCAGCGTGCCGGTCAGGCCGAGCGCCGCGCCGGCCAGCAGACTGATCGCCAGACGCGGCAGGAAGGCATGCCGGTAAAGCAGCTGCCGCGGATCGGCAAAGTCGGTCGCCCCGAGCGACTGCCACCACATGTCGGCGGGTAACAGGCGCAAAAGCCCGGCAGCGGTGAGATAGGCGGCGAGCATCGCCGGCACGCCGACGAGGGCGACGAGCATCCCTGCCTTGAAACGAGCACGATGGCCGGCCGTAGACTGCATGATGGTCATGCCCGGGCCAAAAACGTCGCAAAACGGGTAGCGGCGGCTAGCCCGCCAAACGGCCATACCGGCGGGATTGTCCTGACGTTGCCGGCTTTGACGCAGGGAAGGTTCGCCCAGAGGCTGCTCTGGTCGATCCTGATCTTCACATGCGGCGGGATCGGATCGAGCGAAATCACGCGGGCCTCGCCGATCGCAACCAGCTCTTCGATGCCCAGCATGGAAAAGCCCCAGCTATCGGTCGGCGCCGTCCAGGCGTTGGTGAGGCTCAACCTGTCGAGCACGTCCTGGAACAGACTGCCCTTGCCGTAGACACGGACGTGACGATCGTCGAACATGCTGACCACCGCGAGCGGCTGGTCTGCCCGCCCTGAAAACTGTGCCCTGATCTGGGCGATTGCCGCCGCCGTTTCCTGGACAAGGCGCAGAGCCTCAGCCTCGCGGCCGAGCTGTGAGCCAAGTTTCAGCGTCTCATTCTCGGCCTGGCGATAAGGCGCTTCGGTGCCATCGTAGAAGGGCACCGTATGCAGCGGCGCGATCCGCCTGAACGGAGCTTCGTCCAGCCCATAGCCATAGGCGCCGGTGATAAGATCGGGCTTGAGTTCGAGGAGCAGTTCGAGATTGGGCTCGCCGCGCGAGCCGAGATCGAGGCAGCCGGCAGGAAGAGCCGGTCCCGCGACCCAGTCGCGGTAACCTTTTGAGTCGGCGACCGCCACCGGGCCGATCCCGAGCGAGATGACCATCTCGGCCGAAGTCCATTCGAGGCAGGCGACGCGCGGCGGCGGAGCGGCATGCGCCGGGTCGCCGCGCAGGCCGAGGCTCGTCGCGGCCAGGCCGGCCAGGCACCGGCGCCGCGTCAGTGGCGCCAATTGGGTCCGGGCCTGCATGCGCGGGTCACCATGTGTACTTCACCGAGCCGTTGATCCGGCGACCCTCGCCATAAAAGCAGCCGAAGCTTTCCGCGTAGCAGGAGGCGACATAGCGCTTGTCGAACAGATTGCTGACATTGAGGTTCAGCTCGGCGTTCCTCCATTCGTAGTGGAGTGCGGCATCGACAAGCGTGACTGCCGGCACTTTGAAAGTGTTGGCGTCGTCGCCGCAAGTCGAGCCGACATAGCGGATGCCGGCGCCGAGCCCGAAGCCTTCCAATTTGCCGCTGCCGACGGTGTAATTCGCCCACAGCGAGGCCGCATGCTCCGGCACGCCGAATGAGGTGTTGTCCTCATCGCTGATTGTCTCGCCACTATCGTCATCGACGGTGATCGAGGTGGCCCTGGTGATCTCGGTGTCGAGATAGGTATAGGCCGCCCGGAAATCGAAGCCTGAATCGAGGCTGGCAACAGCTTCCAGCTCGATGCCGCGCGACCTGATCTCGCCGGTCTGGAAGATGTCGTTGGGCGCGCCAACACCGCCATAACGTACGACATTCTGCCGGGCCAGGTCGAACGCCGAAACGGTGACGAAGGCGTTCCAGCCGACCGGCTGGTATTTCAGCCCGACCTCGTACTGCTTGCCGGTTTCGGGCACGAGCGGATTGCCGTTGCTGTCGGGGCCGGACACCGGCTGGAACGATTCGGAATAGCTGACATAAGGGGCAAGGCCATTGTCGGCGAGATAAAGCAGACCAGCGCGGCTGGTGAAGGCGTCGTCCTTCTGGCGGGGACCGAAAGCGCCGGCCAGATTGTCGTGGACTTTCGCGTCGGCCCAGTCTTGGCGGCCGCCCAGCGTCAGTCGCCAGTTGCCCAGCTTGATCTGGTCCTGCGCGTAGAGGCCGACCTGCGACTGAGTGGTGTCGGTGTCGGTATAGGGCGTCATTTCGCCGACCGGGTAGCCATAGGCCGGGTCGAATATGTTGAAATCATCGTCGGTCATATCGTTGCTGGCGGCATAGTCGCGGTAGGTGTAGCGCTTATAGTCGAAGCCGAGAAGCAGCGTGTGGGCGAGCGGCCCGGTGTCGAAATCGGCCTGCGCCTGGTTGTCGATGGTCACGCCGCTGAGCTTGCTGCCGCCGGCATCGGCATAGCGGGAATAGTCGCCCTCATCATTCAGAAGCCCGCCGCCGAAGACGCCTTCCTCATAGTGCTTCAGATAGACGTAGCGGGCATGCTGGCGAACCTGCCACGTCTCGTTGAAGCGGTGATCCAACTCGTAACCGATCGACGCCTGGTCGTTGTCGTAGGTGTCGAAGCCCGGTTCGCCGACGAACATGCTGTTCGGCAGGTATTTTCCGTCCCTGCCCGGCCTGATCGTGCCGTATGCCGGCAGATACTGCATCGCCCAGCCGGACCGGTCGCGCTGATAGTTGGCGAGGATGGTCAGGCTGGTATCGGCATCGGGCTGCCAGGTCAGCGCCGGCGCGATGAAGATGCGTTCGTCCTCGACGAAATCAGTCTGCGCATCGCCGGTGTGGGCGGCACCGGTGAGGCGGAACAGCAGCGACTTGTCGGCGTTGACAGCCCCGCTGAAGTCGAACTTTCCTTCATAGCGGTCGAAGCTTCCGGCGCCGAGCTCGACCTCGCGGAGGGTCTCCTCGGTCGGGCGCTTGCTGACATAGTTGATGATGCCGCCAGGACTTGCCTGGCCGTAGAGAACCGATGCCGGCCCGTGCAGGATTTCGTAGCGTTCGGCGCCGTAGGAATCGAGCGCTGTGAACAGCGTGAAATTGCTTTCCTTGAGCTGCAGCCCGTCCTTGTAGAAGACGCCGCTGGAGTTCGAAATGCCGCGCATCTGCAAGCCGTGGCCACGATTGTCGGTGCCGTAGAGATTGCCGGTTGCGCCTGGCGTATACCGCAGCGCGCTGTTCAGGCTGTCCACCGCCTGCGCTTCCATCTGGTCTTTGGTGATGACCGATATCGACTGCGGCGTCTCGATCAGCGGTGTGTCGGTCTTGGTAGCGGTGGAGCCCTGGATGGCGACATAACCGTCGACGGTTCCAAAGGCGCTTTCGACGCGTTCCTGAATGTTGATCGGATCGAGAGTGGTGGTCGCCTCCTGCGCGACGGCGTGACCGCCGCCAAGCAGCACCGGCAGCGACATCGCCGCGATCAGCAGGTTTCGGCGCGCAGTCACTTCGCTTTGAGTTCTTCCGCGACCTGAACCAACGACCATCTCGGCGCGCCCCACATTTCGTGTTTCGACGCAAATCCGGCGCGTCACGACATTTTGTTGACTCAAAAAGGCATCTTCATTGTTGACTAGTAAACTCATGTTTCATAGTCAACCGGACATCGGCGCCCGCAAACCGGATTGCCGAAAACCGGATTTCGAAATGCGCGCGCAAAGCTGGAGGAAGGCCGAGACCGTGGCGGGAATTCATGCCCAGACTGCCTTTCATGTCGAAGCGGTGCGGTTCGCTGTCGGCGAGCGGACGCTGCTTGGTCCGGTCACACTCGAGTTGCAACGCTCGCGCGTCTATGGGCTGATCGGGCACAACGGCTCGGGCAAGTCGACGCTGATCAAGCTGCTGGCGCGCCAGCAGCCGGCAAGCTCGGGCGGCATAACCTTCGCGCAGCGGCCGCTGGTGCAGTGGGGCGCGCGTGAACTGGCGCGCGCGCTCGCCTATCTGCCGCAGACGACGCCGGCGGCGACCGGCCTGACCGTGCGCGAACTGGCGACGCTCGGCCGCTATCCCTGGCATGGCGCGCTCGGCCGTTTCGGGCATGAGGACAGGCGCCATGTCGAGGAGGCGCTAGTCCTGACCAACATGGCTGACTTCACCGACCGGCTGGTCGACGAATTGTCAGGCGGCGAGCGCCAGCGCGCATGGCTGGCGATGCTGGTGGCGCAGAATGCCGGCGTCATGCTGCTCGACGAGCCGATCTCGGCGCTCGACATCGCCCATCAGGTCGAGGTGCTGGGGCTGGTCAGGGACCTCAGCCGCAGGCGCGACCTGTGCGTCGTCGTCGTGCTGCACGATCCCAACATGGCGGCGCGCTACTGCGACGAATTGATCGCGCTGAAGGACGGCAGGCTGCTGACGCGCGGCACGCCGGACCAGATCATGCAGGGCGACGTGCTCAAAGGAATTTTCGGTGTCGAGATGGGCGTGTTTGCGCACCCCGTCACCGGCCAGCCCATCGGCTATGTGCAATGAGGCCACTCTTGAGAATAAGGAAGAAGCCCTTGTCCAGACATGGTTTGTTCGCGGCGTTGCTCGCATCCGCCATCCTGTCGGCCGGCGGCGCAGCCGCCCAGGAGCAACCGGAGGCAGCCGCCCAGGAGCAACCGGGCGCGGCCCCGGCGATCGAGGTGCCGGCTCCAGTGCCTGGGCAGGCTGCGCCAGACGCCGCCGCGTCACCGGCGACGCAGCCCGGCGTAACAACACCTATCGAGACAACGCCTACCGAGACTGGCCCTTCGACGGCAACGTCCCTGACCCTGCCGCGTGACCTCTCGCCATGGGGCATGTTCATGGCGGCCGACATCGTCGTGAAAGCGGTGATGATCGGGTTGGCTTTTGCGTCCTTCGTCACCTGGACGATATGGCTGGCCAAATCGCTGGAGATCCTTGGCGGCAAGCTGCGCGCCCGCCGCGCGGCTCAAGCGATCGGCAATGCCGCGACGTTGAACCAGGCCGGGCGCGCGCTTGGCCATAATAACGGTCCTGGCGCCCTGCTGGTGCGGGCAGCCGAGGAAGAAACCGCGCTTTCGGCCGGCTCGCTCGACCATGTGTCCGGCGAAGGGCTGAAGGAACGGGTCACCTCGCGCCTGTCGCGCATCGAGGCGGCGGCGGCGCGGCGCATGTCGCGCGGCACCGGCGTGCTGGCGACAATCGGCTCGACCGCGCCCTTCGTCGGCCTGTTCGGCACCGTCTGGGGCATCATGAACGCCTTCATCGGCATCTCGCAGGCGCAGACCACCAACCTCGCCGTCGTTGCCCCGGGCATTGCGGAAGCCTTGCTGGCCACGGCGATGGGCCTTGTCGCGGCGATCCCGGCGGTGGTCATCTACAACGTCTTCGCGCGATCGATAGCCGGCTACAGGCAGATCCTTGCCGATGCGTCGGCAGGGGTCGAGCGGCTGGTCAGCCGGGATTTGGATTTCCGCACGGTCGCGCCGGCAAAGCAGATGGCCGCGGAATGAACACGGAGCGACGCCATGGCGGCTAGAATTCGAGAGAACATTGACGGCGATCTCGAGGAAAATCACGAGATCAACGTCACGCCGTTCATCGACGTGATCCTGGTTCTGCTGATCATCTTCATGGTCGCGGCGCCGCTGGCGACCGTGGATGTCAATGTCGACCTGCCGGGCTCGACCGCAACGCCTGCGCCTCGACCGGAGACGCCGCTGTTCCTGACGCTGAAGAACGATCTCAGCCTGGCGATCGGCAACGACAGCGTGCCGCGCGCAGCCTTCGCCGCCGCGCTGGTCGGCAGGACAAAAGGCGACAGGCAGACGCGCATCTTCCTGCGCGCCGACAAGGCGGTTGGCTATGGCGAGCTGATGGAGGTGATGAACCTTTTGCGCGGCGCCGGTTATCTGAAGATCGCGCTGGTCGGCCTTGAGGCGGCGCCAGGCGATGCCGCGGCGCCGCAAGTCGGAACCGGCCAATAATGTCGCCGGCGGCCGCCCTGCCGATGGCCGATCAGCGGCGCTTCGGCGCGCGCGAGATCGCCTGGTGGGCGGGCGCGGCTGCGCTGGTCCTGATGGCGCATGCCGCGGTCGGCTATGCAATGCAGAGCTGGCGCCCGGCCGAGCCCGATGGCGGGCCGCCGCAGGCGCAGGTGATCGAGCTGTCGCCGATGGCGCTCACGCCGGCCGAGCCGGCTCCGGGATCGGATGAGATAGCGCCCGATCAGCCGGACCCGGCCGAGGAGCCCGAGACGGCCGAAACAGAGCCTCCGACCGAACCGCCCGTCGAGCAGGCCGAGCCGGTCACCGAGCCATCGGAGGCCGCTCCGGCCGACACGGTCGAGCCGACCCCGCCGACGGTGGCCGAACGGGTCGACCAGCCGCCGCTCGAGGAGGTCGTGCCCGAAATTGCCGAAGCCGTCACGCCGGAAGTGGTCGTTCCGCTGCCGCAGCCGAAACCGGTCGACAAACCCGTCGAGACCAAGCCAAAGAAACAGGCAAAGACTGAGGTAAAGGAGCCGGCTGAGGTCAAGGCGAAGAAGCCGGTCAAAGAAGCCAAAAAGCGTCCGAAAAAGGAAAAGGCCACACCGCCGCGGACGACGGCCAGTGTCGCTGCGACATCCGCAGCCAGGGCGGCCGCCCCGAAATCGGCCAAAGCAACGGCTGCGAGACGCGGGGACGCCAAGAAGTGGAACTCGCAACTGACAAGGTGGCTCAATCGGCACAAGCGCTATCCGAAGGCCGCGAAAGCCCGCCGTTCGGAAGGAACTGTGAGGGTCTCCTTCATGGTGGCCGGCTCCGGTCGAGTGACGTCCGTTCGCATCACCGGTTCGTCCGGCGACCCTGATCTCGACCGCGGTGTACTCGACCTGCTGCAGGGCGCTACAGTGCCGGCGCCGCCAGAAGGCGTTAGCTCGCGTGTCAATGTGCCGTTGAGGTTCGACCTGCGGTAATTCGCCCGCCGGCCGAGAGCCATTTGCCGCTTTCCAATTTCTACGTCGTGTTTGCAGATTGCGCGCTATTGTACTGTGCATTCGGCGACGATTTTCGAGTGCCAATTGTCATCTGACTGTCACATACCCGCCATATACATCGATAATTCCGGATTCTAGGATACATGGATAAGAACACCGCTCTTCTCGCATTGGCAGCGCTTGGCCAGGACACCAGGCTCGAAGTGTTTCGCCTGCTGGTGCGGGCGGGCGCGGACGGTGTGCCAGCCGGCGAGATCGCCGCGCGCCTCGGTGCGGTGCAGAACACCATGTCGGCGCATCTGAAGGTCCTCGACCATGCCGGCCTGGTCCGCGCCGAGCGCGACGGCCGGACGATCCGCTACGTCGCGGACATGACCGGCTTTCGCGATCTGCTTGCCTATCTCATGGAGGATTGCTGCAACGGCGCGCCGGAGCTCTGCCAGCCGGTCATTCAGGCCGTGACTTGCAACTGCTAGAAGGAGGACCACCCATGAATGACCCATACAACGTGCTTTTCCTGTGCACCGGCAATTCGGCACGGTCGATCTTGCCGAAGCGATCCTCAACCGTGTCGGCGCCGGCAAGTTCAGGGCCTATTCGGCCGGATCGCGCCCGAAGGGAGAGGTCCATCCCTACGCGCTCCAGCTTTTGAAAACCCTCAACCACGACACGTCCTTCGCCCGCTCGAAAGACTGGCAGGAATTTGCGGCTCCTGGCGCCCCCGAGATGAATTTCGTTTTCACCGTCTGCGACAACGCGGCCAATGAAGCCTGCCCGGTCTGGCCGGGACAGCCGATGACCGCGCATTGGGGCGTGCCCGACCCGGCCGCCGTGGACGGCACCGACGCCGAAAAGCATCTGGCCTTTGCCGAAGCCTATCGCATGCTCAACAACCGGATCTCGATCTTCGTCAGCCTGCCGATGAACTCGATCGACAAGCTCGCCCTGCAGAAACGGCTCGATGAAATCGGCCGCGATCTGCCGAAGGCCGGCTGACATCATGGCGGCTGACCTGTCCCGCCGCATCGTCGCGGAAGCGCTCGGCACGGCAATGCTGGTCGCGACGGTCGTCGGCTCCGGCATCATGGCGGATCGTCTGACGGACGATGTGGGTCTCTCCCTGCTCGGCAACACGCTGCCGACTGGAGCGATTTTGGTGGTGCTGATCACCATACTCGGACCGATTTCCGGGGCGCATTTCAATCCGGCGGTGACGCTGGTTTTTGCGCTGCGGCGGGAAATCGAAGCGAACGCTGCACTGGCCTATGTGATCGCCCAGATTGCCGGCGGCATCGCCGGAACGCTGCTGGCGCACGCGATGTTCGAACTGCCGATTCTCCAGATCTCGCAAACCGTGCGGACCGGAAACGGACAATGGATTGCGGAACTGGTGGCCGCCTTCGGCCTGGTCTTCACCATTCTCGCCGGTCTTCGCTTCCGTTCGGATGCCATTCCATGGCTGGTCGGGCTCTACATCACCGCGGCCTATTGGTTCACGGCCTCGACCTCGTTCGCCAATCCGGCAGTCGCCATTGCCCGGGCGGTGTCAAACACCTTCGCGGGCATCCGTCCAGTTGACCTGCCGGCGTTCCTCGTCGCCGAGCTGCTGGGCGCGCTGCTTGCCATGGCGTTGGCAGGATGGCTGCTCGCTGAGCCCAAACCAACCAGACAGATGAGAGCCGCGAAATGACCATCACCATCTACCACAACCCCGACTGCGGCACCTCGCGCAACACGCTCGCCATCATCCGGCAGTCCGGCGAAGAGCCTGAGGTGATCGAGTATCTGAAAAACCCGCCGTCGCGTGAACGGCTGGTCGAGCTGATCGCGGCGATGGGGATGACGCCGCGCCAATTGCTGCGCGAGAAGGGCACGCCGTACGCCGAGCTCAATCTCGGCGACCCCAAATGGACCGACGACGAGATCATCGATTTCATGCTGGCGCATCCGATCCTGATCAACCGGCCGATCGTGGTGACGCCGCTTGGCACCATGCTTGCTCGGCCGTCCGAAGCGGTTCTCGACACCTGCCCAATCCTGAGATCGGGCCGTTCGCCAAGGAAGACGGCGACGTTGTCATCGACGCGCAGGGCAAGCGCGTTGCCTGACCAAATGCCTGAAGACTCGTTGCCGAACGTCGACGAAGACCTGTTCCGGCCGATCGACCTGCAGGCGCTGCTCGACGTGCCGCGGTCGATCCAAAAACCTCGCGTGCTGATGCTCTACGGCTCGCTGCGCGAGCGGTCCTATTCGCGGTTTGCGACGGAGGAGGCGGCTCGCATTTTGCGCCGCCTGGGCGCCGAGGTGCGCATCTACAATCCCGCCGGCCTGCCGCTGCCGGATTCGACCTCGGCCGACCACGCCAAAGTCCAGGAGCTGCGAGACCTGTCGATCTGGTCGGAAGCGCAGGTCTGGTGCTCGCCGGAGCGGCATGGCTCAATGACGGGAGTGATGTAGGCTCAGATCGACTGGCTGCCGCTCTCGGCCGGCGGCGTCAGGACGACGCAGGGCCGCACGCTGGCGGTGATGCAGGTGTCTGGCGGCTCGCAGAGTTTCAACGCCGTCAACCAGCTTCGTATCCTCGGCCGCTGGATGCGGATGGTCACCATCCCCAACCAGTCGTCGGTAGCCAAGGCTTTCAACGAGTTCGACGAGGCCGGCCGCATGAAGCCGTCGTCGTACTATAACAGGATCGTCGACGTGATGGAGGAGCTGATGAAGTTCACGCTGCTTTTGCGTGATCGATCCGCCTATCTCACGGACCGTTATTCCGAGCGCGTTTAAAGCGCCGAAGCGGTCGCCAAGCGGGTCAACCAGCGGTCGATTTGAGGCGTCTGCTAATTCGATAATTTTCGAAATAGTATTGACGCGGCGCTGTTTCGGCGCTAGCATATTTCTATGAAACTCGAACAAGCAGCCAAACAGCTCGAGGCGCTCGGCAACCCGACGCGGCTCAATCTTTATCGCACGCTGGTGCGGGCAGGCGAAACCGGGAGACCGGTCGGTTATCTCCAAGAAGCCCTCGGCATCGCTGCGTCGACGCTGTCGCATCATCTCCACCGGCTCATCCTGACCGGCCTGGTCACCCAGGAACGCCAGGCAACGACGCTGATTTGCCGTGCCAATTACCCTGTGATGAACGATCTCCTTGGCTTTCTTGCCGATGAATGTTGTGCCGATGCCGCATGCGGGCCGGCTGTCGGTGAGGCGGCTGCATAACTCTTTTTGACTGGTATTTCTATAATCCTAGAAACATAGAAGGTGTGTCATGGTTTCTGAAAACGATCTCCCGATCGCTATCATTGGCGGCGGACCTGTTGGCCTGGCGGCGGCCGCCCAACTGGTCAGCCGTGGCCTTCCGGTTAGGGTTTACGAGGCTGGTTCTTCTGTCGGCTCGAACCTTCGGGATTGGGGCCATGTGCGGGTTTTCACGCCATGGCGCTATTGCGTCGATGCGGTCGCCCGAAAACTTCTCGAGAGCCACGGCTGGCAAATGCCGGAGCCGGAGGCGTTCCCCACCGCCGATGAAATTGTCGACCAGTACCTCGCGCCGCTGGCAAAGCTTTCCGAACTGGCGCCGTCGATCGAGACCAGTGCCCGTGTTGTCGCCATTTCCCGCTGGGGAGCCGACAAGGTTCTGAGCAAGTCGCGGGAGACGCGGCCGTTCATGCTTGTGGTCGAAACGGCGGAAGGCACGCGCCGGGACAGCGCCCGTGCCGTGATCGATGCATCCGGCACCTGGCAGACGCCGAACCCGCTCGGTGCGGGTGGCTTGCCGGCCGAAGGTGAGAGGGAATTTGGCGACCGCATCGCCTACGGCATCCCAAATGTTCTCGGCCGCGACCGTCATCTCTATGCAGGTCGCACGACATTGGTGGTCGGCGCCGGCCATTCCGCTGCCAATGCCTTGCTGGAACTGGACAGGCTTGCGCAAACCGGGCCGGGCACCTCGGCACTATGGGTGACGCGCAGCACCGACCTTGTCCGCATCTACGGCGGCGGCGATGCCGACGCCCTGCCGGCGCGCGGCGAACTTGGCTCCGATGTACGGCAACTCGCTGAGAGCGGCCGCGTGCGGCTGGTGACCGGCTTTGCCATTGTTGCCATCCGTGAGGTCGACTGCCGTCTCGCTGTCGAAGGCCGGACAAAGGATGGGTTGCGCACGCTCGGACCCGTCGACCGGATCATCGCCGCGACGGGGCAGCGCCCCGATCTCGTCTTGACCCGCGAGCTCCGGCTGGACCTCGATCCGTGGCTCGAAGGCGTCAAGGCGCTGGGACCGCTCATCGATCCCAATGAGCATTCCTGCGGCGACGTCCCGCCGCATGGCCATCGCGAGCTCAGCCACCCCGAGCCCAATTTCTACACGGTCGGCGTCAAAAGCTATGGCCGGGCGCCGACGTTCCTGCTGCTGACCGGCTATGAGCAGGTCCGCTCGGTCGCCGCGGCGCTCGCCGGCGACATGGCTGCCGCCGATGCCGTGCAGCTGGTGTTGCCCAAAACCGGCGTCTGCACGGTGCCGGTGTCACTTTCAGGCGCGTCGTCCCAAGGTTGCTGCGGCGGACCCGTGCCGGCTGCTGTCGATGCCTGTTGCGTCGACGATGCCAAGGCAAAGGCGAGCGGCAAGTCTGGGTGCGGCTGTGGCAGCACGCAAGCGATCGCAGCAGTGCGCAGCGGCGATCTTGAGATCGCCGCTCCATGAGCGACCGGAAAATCCCGGCTGCCGCACTCTGGGCGTTGGGGCTGACGCAGATCATCGGCTACGGCACGCTCTATTACAGTTTTAGTATCCTGGTGCCGTCGATCGCGCTCGAGTTCGCCTGGCCGGAACAATGGGTTTTCGGCGCCCTGTCGGCGTCGCTGCTGGCGGGTGGCCTGTTTGCGCCGACAGCCGGGCGCTGGGCCGATCGTTTCGGCGCCGGCCGGGTGATGACCTTTGGTTCGCTTGCGGCCGCAGCAGCGCTTATCGCTTGCGCGATAGCACCCGGCCGGGTGAGCTTCGTGCTGGCCTTGATGGTCATGGAACTGGCGTCCGCTTTCGTGCTCTACAGCGCCGCTTTCGTCGCCATCGTCCAGATCGGCGGCGCCAGGGCGCAGCGCAGCATCACCCATCTGACGCTGATCGCCGGCTTCGCCTCCACCCTGTTCTGGCCGCTGACGGCCGCACTTCACGAATACCTGAGCTGGCGCGAGGTCTATCTGGTCTTTGCCGGCATCAACGTCGCCATCTGCTTGCCCATCCATGCCTGGCTGGCACGACTGTCGCGTCGGGTGGACAAAAACGCTTCGGCGACACCTGCGGCCATTGGGCCGGCGGGCGGGCCGGTTGCCTTCACCGCGCGCGACCGCAGCAGAGTGTTTCTGCTCATGCTTGGCGGCTTCGCGATCGAGGGTTTTGTGCTGTCCTCGATCCTCGTTCACATGGTGCCGCTGACGGCGGCGCTCGGGCTTGGCTCCGCCGGGCTTGTCGTCACCACGCTTTTCGGCCCGTCCCAGGTGGCAAGCCGGCTGATCAACATGCTGTTCGGCGGCCGGCTGGCGCAGACCTGGCTCGCGGTCATCGGCGCGACATTGTTGCCGCTCGGCCTTGTCGTCCTGCTGGTGACGACACAGTCGGTGGCCGGCGCCATCGCCTTCGTCATCCTGTTTGGATTGGGCTCGGGCCTTGCCAGCATCGTCGGTGGCACGCTGCCGCTGGAACTGTTCGGACGGGAGCGCTACGGCGCCCGGCTCGGCTGGGTGACGGCCGCGCGGCAATTCTCGTCAGCGCTTGCGCCGTTTGCCCTGGCCATGGCGATGGCAGGCATCGGCGTCCAATCCTCGCTCTGGCTGACCGCTGCGGTCGGCATGCTCGGCATTCTGGCCTTTTCGGCCATCATCCTGATCAGACGCCAGCCTCTTGCGCCAGTGATGCTTCCATCAGCGAACTGACACCGCGCGCAGCGTCGAGCTGTGCGCAACCCGAAACCGCCGGCCATCGGCGCTCGACGGGCTGTGATGCGGTTGATAAGCCCTCTCCGTAAGGAGAGTCGAGACATGACCGTTGCGATCGAGATGGGCCACACGACCGCAGGCGTCCCGGCGGCGCTGGATCTTGAGGAGCTGCTGGCGACGCGCCTTTTGGTGCAGGGCAATTCGGGCTCCGGCAAATCCCATCTGCTGCGCCGGCTGCTGGAGCAGAGTGCCCCTTGGGTGCAGCAGACCATCATCGACCCCGAAGGCGACTTCGTCTCGCTGGGCGACCGGTTCGGCCATTTGGTGATCGATGCCGAGGAGCATACCGAGCGCGGCCTGCAGAGCGCCGGTGAGCGGGCGCGCATCCACCGCGTCTCCACGGTGCTCAATCTCGAGGGGCTCGACGCCGAGAACCAGATGCGCCGCGCCGCCGCCTTCCTTGGCGGGCTTTTTGAGGTCGCCCGCGACCACTGGTACCCGATGCTGGTGGTGGTGGACGAGGCGCAGCTGTTCGCGCCGGCTGTGGCCGGCGAGGTTTCCGACGAGGCGCGCAAGCTCTCGCTTGGCGCCATGACGAACCTGATGTGCCGAGGCCGCAAACGCGGGCTTGCCGGCATCATCGCCACTCAGCGGCTGGCCAAGCTCGCCAAGAACGTCGCCGCCGAGGCTTCCAATTTCCTCATGGGCCGGACCTTTCTCGATATCGACATGGTGCGCGCCGCCGACCTTTTGGGCATGGAGCGGCGCCAGGCGGAGGCTTTTCGCGACCTGGAGCGCGGGCAATTCATGGCGCTCGGCCCGGCGCTGTCGCGCCGTCCGCTCGGCTTGCGCATCGGCCCGACCGACACAAGTCCGCGCAATGGCACGCCGCGGCTGATGCCGCTGCCGGAAGCAGCCCTTGAGGACGCACGCGCCATCATCCTGGCAGCACCGCCGCCGGAAACTGTCCGGCCGCAGCGCCGGTCGTCGCCGGACCTTCTCGATCAGCTGATGGCGGCGAAGTCGGCGGCGCTGGAAATCCGCCCCGAACCGGCGGAGCCGCCGATCAGCGCCGAGGATTTGGCGGAGCGGCGTGAGCGCGTCGACCGTGTCCTGCGCGCCGTTCTGGTGCAGCCCGACGCGGGCTTCCGGGTCATCGGCGTGCTTTATCAGGAGTTCGTGGTCCGCTGCCGGATAGAAGGCCTCGCCTCGGTGGTGCCGGACCTGCCCGCCTTTCGCCGCATGCTGACGCGCGCCCGCGCCGGCCTCGGCTCCGACATGGCAGGGGATGACGCCTGGCAGGACGTCTCGGCGCGCGCCTCGCTGCTGCCCGAGGATATGCAAGGCGTGTTCATGATGATCGCCCGCGCAGCGAAAGAGGGCTGGCCCTGCCCAAGCGACGCAGCGATCGCCCGCGCCTACGGCTCGCACTCGCTGCGCCGCGCCCGGCGCCTGCTGACCTATATCGAGGAGCAGGGGCTGATCGTCTGCCAGCTTGACGGGGTTGGACGGCGGACGGTGACGCTGGTGGAACTGGCCTGGGCGACGGCGCCGGGGGATCCCGGTGCTGCGGAGGTGGAGCAGGGGCGTTTGGCTGTGTGAGGCGGCGGCCGAGCGCGCAAGGGAAATGCCACGCATCAAGGCGATGTATGGCCAAGCGGCAGGTACAGCGGCGAGTCTTTTTTGCGCAGCTAGGGCCTTGGCCCGCCACAGCTCTTCTGCCCGGTCTTCATCATACGCCGACGATTGGCGCGACGTAGATCCGCCTATTGTAAATTGTTCGACGCTACAGCACTCCCTCCTGCCGACGGCGCTTCACATATCTTCTAAATTACCGGCGGGTCGGTTTGCTAATGAAGAGATCAGCCCCGATCAACTGACGATTGACAAGAAATACGGCAGCACTGTAGCGCAAATAGCCGCCGAAACTACGCTACCGCCGCCGATTACCCCCTTCGGTTCATTCTGTCGACATCCCCTGCTTCTGGAGAGATGGTAAGATACTACGCGGCGGCCCTTTTTCCGAAGATTTTATTCTGCAGCTTCATCAAAGGATTTCGGCAATGCGTTTGTCTCGATCGCGCCGACTTGTGGCCATCGCTTTGACGGCAATCGCAGCCGTTCCCTCTTCTGGACATGCCGAGGACAAGCTGCTGACGGAAGCGGTGCAGTTCAACGGTACGATCCTGTATCTCTCCACCGAAATGCCTGGCCTGATCTTCGGCGCCGTGCGCAACGGCGAGACGGCCTTCGCCGGTTTCGGCAAGATTGCCGATGGGAGTGAAAAAGTGCCCGACGGCGACACAATGTTCCGCATCGCATCCGTGAGCAAGGTGTTCTGCGGCAGTGTGCTTTCCTCGCTGGCGATCGACGGCAAGGTACAGCTCACCGACCGGCTGCAGGATCGCCTTGGCTGGGACGTCACGCTCCCCTGAGAAGGATGGCCGCGCCCTCCGGCTGATCGATCTCGTCGCGCAAGCTTCCGGCCTTCCGCGGGAGGTGCCAGTGGCCGATGCGCCCCCCTCCGACCCCTTCTCTACGAACACCAAAGAGGCGCAGATTGCCGCCCTCAAGGACAATCCGCTGCTGTTCGCGCCGGGCACCGCCGTTCTCTATTCGAACTTCGGATACGACCTCCTTGGAGTGGCGCTCGCGAATGTCTCTGGAAAGCCTTATGCCGAGCTCCTTCGGGAGCGTGTCCTCGATCCTCTCGGCATGAAAGACACGGTTTTCAACGCAAGACCGGAGGACGAGCCGCGCCTGATGCAGGGCCATAACTTCGACGGCAGCGCCATGCCCATCGTGCCGACGAGCACAGCCATGGAGTGCGCCGGTGGATTGTACTCGACCGCGGACGACCTGCTGCGCTGGATGAACTGGCATGTCGAGAACAAGCCTTCTGCGGCCGATGCCGAGTTGCGGCTTTTGAATCACGCGGCTTTTTTGTACCGGGACGGTCTCGCGTCGGTGGTGGGGCTGGATGACGGCGGCCCGATGGACGCCATGGGTCTCGGGTGGGTCATCATGCTCCCCACCGAGCATAGCCCGCTCATCCTCCAGAAGAGCGGCGGCCTGCAAGGGATGTTTCTCTATGTTGCGATTGCACCGACACGCGGCGTCGGCGCTTTCTTCGTCATGAACCAATTCAATGCCGCTGGCTTCATGGCGGGGGTCAAGACGACGAACGATCTCGTCGCAGAGATCGCTCCACGCTGATTTTCGCGCTGATCAGGGGGAACGTGCGCGATGATTAACGCTGTGGAGGGGGCCTGACGGACCGCATGTTTGGTGGCAAGGCAAGCTCGACATCGGCTATTCCGGCCGACGGCTTAGTTATTCCCTCCTGAGGACGACCACCGCATGGATAGGTCGCCGCGTGCAAGGTCAGGCCCAAGCGGCGCTTTTGATCTCAAATGTGGAGCTCTCTGGCTCGACTGTTCTGAGCTTGAAAGGGTCGATTGACCAAGCTCAGATTGAGCCGTAGCTTCAGATAGCGTGCGGCCTGGTTGTTCAGCAGAGGCTCGCCTTGAGGGTACCGATGGCTGGCAATGACGATGCGCGTCTGCCCAAGCAGGTAGGTCAGCCGGCGGCGCATCATTCTGCGTCGGCAACAGTGCGGCGACGCGAGCTTCTCATTGCCGTCTCGACGCTCGCAGCATTCTTCGGATTGCCCGCCGCGGCCCGTAGCCAGGTCGCGTTGAGCAGCGCGATCGAGCCCGGCGCGTTTCGCGAATTGACAGGCATACTGACGGGCATGTCGCCGAGCGACGCCACGCTGCCGGAATTGTTTCTGCAGGCATTCTCCGCTGACGCCGCCGATCTCGGAAAACTGCATGCGATCGTGACGGAACAGCCCGAGACAGAATGGGACAGCGCGATTGCGTCGGCGGGGCTGAAACCGCTGTCGGAATCGCTCATCCAAGCCTGGTATACGGGTAGCATCATGCACGGCTCGGAAGAACGCGTCCTTACCTATCTCGATGCGTTCGTCTGGCATGCCTGCGGTTACACCAAGCCGCCGACGCGATGCGACACGAATTTTGGCGCGTGGGCGAACGCACCGCCGCCCGGACGGTTTTCCGAATGACCGCGCCGGCGTCCGCCGATGTCGTGTTTGTCGGTTCAGGCGTAGCCGCGGCGCTTGCCGGCGCGGCTATCGCGAAAGCAGGGTTCAGCGTGCTGTTCCTCGAGGCGGGACCGCGCGTCGATCGCGGCACCGCTGTGACACGATTCCAGTACTCGTCCGCGAAGGGCCAGAACTCGCCTTACCCCGACCAGCCCTATGCGCCGCAGCCGGAAGAATCCGACTTCTCCGCCTATTATGTCGAGGCTGGGCCGGACACCTTTAGGGGACAGCAGGCGCGGATCGTCGGCGGCACCACGTGGCACTGGGGCGGGCTCGCCGCGCGTTTCCGGCCAAACGATTTTAAGATGCACTCGAAGTTCGGCGTCGGCGTCGATTGGCCTATCGCCTATGGCGACATGGAGCCGTGGTATCAGGCCGCCGAGGAAGAGATCGGCGTCGCGGGCGACGACACCGCCGATTTCGGCGCGCCGCGCTCAAAGTCGTTTCCGATGCCACCGATCCCCATGACCTATGCCGACAAGCAGGTCGGCATCGCTGCCAAGGCGCTCGGCTACTCGGTGTTGCCATTTCCACAGGCGCGCAATTCGGTGTGGCGGGATGGCCGCCCGCAATGCTGCGGCAATGCGAGTTGCGTGCCGATCTGCCCCATCCAGGCGAAGTACGACGCGACGCATCATCTCGCCATCGCGGAGCGCGCCAGCGCGCATGTCGAGCCGCAGGCCGTGGTGCACGAGCTAGTCGTCGGTCCGGACAAACGCATTGCCGAAGTGCGTTACCGTCGCCCAGATCGCAGCGAGGGCAGCGCGACCGGAAAAATTGTGGTCATCGCGGCGCATACCATTGAGACGCCAAAGCTGCTACTGCTTTCGACGGGAGATAATGCGCCGACGGGCGTGGCGAACAGTTCCGACCAGGTCGGCCGCAATCTGCTGTCGCAGATCGATGTCGGCATTCAGGGACTGACCAGGGATCCCGTGTTCACCTATCGCGGACCGGTCTCGACCGGTGGCATTGCCGAGCTTCGGGACGGCGATTTCCGCAACGAGCGTGCGGCCATCGGCATCTCGCCTTCCAACGAGGGCTGGGCGCGGGCGGTCGGTCCGTTCCAGGCTGCGACGACCTTCATCAAACAGGGCCTGCGCGGCGATGCGCTGAAGGCGGCAGTCCGTTCGCACGTCGCGCGGGAGCTGATCATTGGCAGCTCTGCCGAAATGCTTCCCAATCCGGACAATCGCGTGACGCTGAGCAATCAGATGGACGGGATCGGCATTCCGCGGCCGAACATCGCCTTCACGTCTGACGACTACACGGCGCGCGGGCTGGCGGTCGCGCGCGATGTGCAGAACAAGCTCATGGCTGCACTAGGCGCCACGCAGATCAAGCAGCTCGGCCCGATCGCTGACAGCGCGATCATGGGCGGCACGACACGCATGGGAGATGACCCGCTCACCTCGGTCGTCGACAGGGACCTGAAGAGCCACGACCATCCAAACCTCTACATCGTTGGCTCGTCCGTCTTCCCGTCCATCACGGCGAATGCGCCCACGCTCACCATTGCGGCGCTCAGTGCGCGCCTCGGCGCGCATCTCATCTCCCTGCTGAAGGCGTAGATGTCATGCGCGGGCGGGGCACTGTTTTCCTCGGTTTTGTCTCCGCAATGATGCTCGACGCACGGCACGGCTTGGCGCAGGCGCCGGCGAACTGGCAGACAAGTTTCGGCGTCTCAGCCTCGGAGACGAAGGAGCGGATCGTTGCGCTGCACGACCACATATTGCTGATCGGCGTCTGCATCGTCGCGCTCGTCGCCATGCTGATCGGTTTCGCGCTCTTGCGCTTCCGGGCGAGCCGGCACCCCACGGCGTCAAAAGTCACGCGCATGCCCTGGCTGGAATTCGGCTGGACTATCGCGCCGGTGCTGGTGCTGGGCGCGATCGCCGCGCCGTCGCTCCAGCTGCTCGCCTATGAGAGCGATCTTCCCGACGCACAGTTGACGATAAAGGCCAGCGGCCATCAGTGGTTCTGGCGTTATTCCTATCCCGACAATGGCGGCTTCGCATACGATTCCATCATGTTGCCGCCGGCCTCCGTTCCGGCCGGTGAACCGCGTCTGCTAGCGGTCGACAATCGCATGGTTGTCCCGGTCGGCGCTGTCGTGCGCATACAGGTGACATCGTCGGACGTCGTGCACTCCTTCTTCATGCCGGCACTGGGCCTACAGATTTACGCCATGCCCGGGCGCCTCAACGAAACCTGGACACGCGTCGAGAAGCCGGGCGTCTATTACGGGCAGTGCAACCAGATCTGCGGTCTGAATCACTCCTTCATGCCGATCGCGATCGAGGCCATGGCGCAGCCTGATTTCGACGCCTGGGTGCGGGACGCTGCAACGCGATATCCGGTGGTCAGCGCCGCGACTATATCAGCGCAGGTGGCGAAATGAGCGCCACCGAACATAGGCGCGAGTGCCGGTCGATTGCGGCTTGGCTGTTCACCACCGACCATAAGGCGATCGGCACGCTTTATCTCGGATTCGCGATCATGGCGGGGACACTGGGCGGCGCGATTTCGGGCTACATGCGGCTCGAACTGGCGCAGCCGGGCATGGACTATGTCGTTAACGGCCAGTCCTGGAACGCGCTGATCACCGCGCATGGCCTGATCATGATCTTCTACATGGTGATGCCGGCGTTGATCGGCGGCTTCGGCAACTGGTTCGTCCCGCTGATGATTGGTGCGCGCGACATGGCCTTTCCGGGACTGAACAGTCTCGGCTTCTGGTTGCTGCCGCTGTCTTTGATCATGCTGATCGGGTCGCTGCTGGTCGGCGACGGAACGGGTACCGGCTGGAGCCTCTATCCGCCGCTGTCGGGCATAGACGGCCAGCCCGGACCATCGGTCGACATGACGATCCTCGCGCTGCACTTGGCCGGCATTTCTTCCGTGATCAGCGCGATCAATTTCGTCACTACCATCCTCAACATGCGCGAGGATCGCTTGCCGCTGTTCGGCATGCCGCTGTTCGTTTGGTCGATCCTGATTTCGTCGCTCATGCTGCTTCTCGCCATGCCGGTGCTGGCTGCCGCGCTGGCGATGCTGCTTGCCGACCGCAATTTCGGCGGCGCCTTTTTCGATCCAGCCGGCGGCGGAGACCCGATGCTGTTCATGAACCTCTTCTGGTTCTTCGGCCATCCGGAGGTCTACATCATGATCCTGCCGGCCTTCGGCATCATCAGCCAGATCGTCTCGCGGTTCTCAGGTCGCCCGATTTTCGGTTACCCCGGCATGGTGCTGGCGATGGCATCAATTGCGGCGCTGGGTTTCATCGTCTGGGCGCACCATATGTTCACCGTCGGTATCGGCTTCGCGCCGCGTGCCTTCTTCACGCTGGCCTCGATGGTGATCGCGGTGCCGACCGGCATCAAGGTGTTCGCCTGGATTGCCACTATGTGGGGCGGGTCGATCCGCCTCACCGTGCCGATGCTGTGGGCGCTGGGCTTCATCATCATGTTCACGGTCGGCGGCACGACGGGGATCGTGCTTGCCAATGCCGGCGCGGATCAAGTGCTGCACAACACCTACTACGTCGTCGCGCATTTCCACTATGTGCTGAGCCTCGGTGCGACCTATGCGATCTTCGCCGGCTTCTATTACTGGTTTCCGCGCATGACCGGACGCATGTTCCCGGAGTGGGTTGGATGGCTGCATTTCTGGTGCTTCTTCATCGGCACCAACGTTCTGTTTTTCCCGATGCATTTCCTCGGACTGGCAGGAATGCCAAGGCGCATCGCGGATTATCCGGACGGTTTCTTGGGCTGGAATATGATTGCGTCGCTCGGCGCTGTGCTCGCGCTCGCCTCCACGCTGCTGTTCCTGGTGATGCTTGCGGTCTCGCTGCGGCGTGGCGCGCTGGCCCCGCGCGATGTGTGGGGTCCGGCTTTCACGCATGAATGGGATGACGATCCCGAGATGGCGCGTGGGCGTGGCACGGCGGGCGCGGAGGCAGGCTCGTGAGCAAGACTGTCACCGAGGTCGGCGGCACGGATGGCCGATGGCCTGTCGCGATTGCCGTCTCGCTGTTCCTGCTAGCGTGCGCCGGTCTCGCGCTCTTCCACCCGTCGCTGTTCGGCACGCTGGCAGGCGGCATCGCGGTACTCGGTCCGCTCGTGATCGCGGTGGGACTTCTGCCATTGTTCATCGCTCTGACAGCGTGGTCGCGGGCGACGAGTGGTGAGCGTGCGAATGGTCCGCAAAACACCTTTGGCCCGAGGATCGCGATCATCGCCTTAATCGCGTCCGAGGTAGCGTTCTTCGCCGCCTTGTTCGCCGCCTACCTACGATACGCGATCTATCCGGAGGTCGCGGGGTTCAACTCATGGCCACCTACGCCGATGCGCCCCGACGACCCTTGGGGCGGCCCGCTTCTCAACACAGTGATCCTCGTCGCGTCGGGGGTCTGCGTCGCAGCGGCGCACGACTGGCTTCTGAAAGAGCGATGGCAGCTTTCGGCTATCGGGCTTACTGTGGCGATCGCGCTCGGCGGCGTGTTCGTCGGCCTTCAGCTTCGGGAATTCAGCCTCGCCTCGGTGGGATTCCGCGACGGTGTCTATCCCTCGATCTTCTTCCTTACGACTGGCTTCCACGGCCTGCACGTCGTTATCGGCATCTTGTTGCTGTCGATCGCCGCATATCGGGTGATCCGCGCGCGCTCAGCCGGCGGCGCCGGCTTTATCCCGACGGCGGCATCCTGGTACTGGCATTTTGTCGATGCGGTGTGGCTTCTGCTGTTCGCCGTCTTCTACGCCTGGGCCAGCTAGGAGCGTGCCGACGCGACGTCGACTAGCATCGGCATTGCTGAAACATATCTGGGAGCCGGCTGAGGGCGGGCCTTCGCGGTTCAAAGTTGCATAGAAGCAAACTCAAAAGCACCCAGAAGAGCTGCCTCTGGCGGAAGTGACCTTACTCCATAGTCGATCAGTTTCCTGCAGGATCAAGTAGTGTAGTGGCTCCCCTCCTCGATCATCAATCGACCAAGCATATCTCAAGCTGTAGTTGCAAAAGAATTGCGGCCGTGGTTTTGCCTAAAGGCAAGTTGCGTTTCAGGATGAGGGCCGCAATGGCAGAGCGTCATTCAATTGATCACGAACTTGCCGTAAAGGCGGTGGCGTCTTCCGTGCACGATGCCATAGCGACTCGCCATGGCTTGCGCGGCTGGAACACGAGCCAGGTGACCGGCGACGGCACCGGGCGATCCTAATGCCGAGGAGGCGGAGCAGGGGAGGTTGGCTGTTGAAGGTTGATGCGCTTGGGCGAAAGCTGACGTCGCTCAACATCAGCAAAACGCCAAGAGCCGCCGGGTGGCCGATCAGAGTCTTCGCAATCTCTGTCGCCACGACATGCTCGAAAAATGCGCGCTCTTGGCGAACAGATCCCGTCCTCCTCCGCGACCTGTCCTTACGGAGGGGGCTCAATCGGCATTGTGGGTTTACATCGGCAGACAAGCCCCTAGTTTTAGAGTTTCGCGCCTCGCACCTTAGTGTGTGGATGATCGAAAACGGACCGTGAACTCTGGCCGGTCCCTCAAAAACTCCCAAAGGATGACTGCCATGACACAGGCCAAGAATGGCGACACCGTGCGCATCAATTATACTGGACGTCTAGCCGACGGCACTCAATTCGATTCTTCCGGCAGCGAACCGCTGCAATTCAAGCTCGGTGAAGGGCAAGTGATCCCCGGCCTTGAGACCCATGTCGAGGGCATGGAGGTCGGCGCGAAAAGCACCGTCACCGTTCCCGCAGACGCCGCCTATGGCCCCCACCGTCCCGAAGCGGTCATGACCGTCGACCGCGCCAGGGTGCCGGACAACATCAACATCGATATCGGTACTCGATTGCAGGCCAGAACCCCCGAAGGGCGCCCCATGCAGGTGACGGTCGTCGGCGTCGATGACGCCAGCGTCAAGCTCGACGGCAATCATCCGTTGGCCGGAAAGGATCTGGTGTTCGACGTTGAACTGGTCGAGATCGTTCAGGCGGCGTAGGGTATCCATGCGGCCAGGCCCGTGGTGGCTATGATTTCGGGTGACGGACTTCCGCCGTAGGTTTCGGCGGTTTGTGCCGCCTGCCGCCCTGCTTTCCGCGCTTAGGCCATCGCCAAAACCGTGCCGACATTCGTAAGATTCGACACTGCATCTAATCTAATGCGACAGCGCGCAAAGCTGTCATGCACGGCTGCGATTGCGAGAGTCTGCTTCGGTCAAAAGCAGCCCCCCGGCTCCAGCCTCCACCCCTACCGATCCTCAATAATCCGCAAATACGCCGCCGTGACGAACAGCACGATCAGCCCGAACAGTATCCGCCGCGCGCCTTCCGGCATTTGCAGGATGGTCAGCAGCGTCGTCAGCACGGTGAGGATCAGCGCGCCGATGATGGTGCCGGTGTAGCCGCCGCGGCCGCCGAAGATCGAGGTTCCGCCGATCACCGCGGCTGCCACCGAAGGCAGCACCAGCGGTTCGGCCAGCGACAGCGACGGCGCCTTGATCAGGCCGATGTAGAGTAGCCCGGTGATGCCGGCGAGCACGCTCGAGATGACGTAGAGCGCTGATATGACCTGCCAGTAGCGGACGCCGGACAGGCGTGCCGCCCCTTCATTGTCGCCGACCGCGTAAAGCAGGCGGCCAAAGCCGGTGCGGTTCAAGGTGAAGACGATGAGGACGGCGATGGGCACGAACAGCAGCAGCGCATTGGGCACGCCATAGGTGAGGCCGGTGCCGAGCCAGGCCAGGAAGGGCGGTATCTTGGCGCCCGAAGCGATGACTGTGCGCTGATAGACCTGCAGGCAGCCGGTGCCGATCAGGCTGGTGCCGAGCGTCATGATCAGCGGGTGCACGCGAAACACGCCGACGCCGATGCCGTTGACCAGGCCGATCAGCACCGCCGGCACCAATGCGATCAGGATCGCCACCGCCGGGTCATGGTTGACGACCTGCGTCGCCATGATGAAGGCGCTCATCGTCGCCACGGTTCCGACCGACAGATCGATGCCGCCGGTCAACATGGTCATGGTCTGGCATCCGGCCAGAATTGCCAGCGGGATGGCGAATTTGACGGTGTTGGCGAGCCACCGCTCGTTGACGATGCCGGGGCGCAGGATCTGCAGGACCACCACCAGGATGACCAGCAGGGTGATCAGCGGGATCAGCGGCCGGTCGGCCATGAAGCGCTTGAGGCGGCGGCCGAAGGGGACGGGTTGGATCGCAGTTGTGCTCATGGGGTTGCTCGCGATTGGGGTGGCGCGATGCCGGGAGAGGATGGCGTTCTACGGCGCCCCCCTATGTCCTGCCGGACATCTCCCCCACGGGTGGGGAGATTGGCAGCTTCGGCGCCTCGCTCATTCTTGCAACGTCGACAATTGGCGAAAGCCGTCGCGCCGTCCGATCTCCCCCCAAGTGGGGGAGATGCCAAGTGATTGCAAAGAGGGCAGGACAGAGGGGGGCGCCGTGGATCGCCGACTCCGTAAACCAGCCTTACGCCATTGCTCATCATTGCCGCCCCCTCATGGTAATAAACGCGCCGAACATGACGACGGCGACCATGATCGCGCCCTCGATGATTGCGGTGACGTTGGGATCGATGGCCAAGAGCGTCAGGTCGGTGCGCACCAGCCGCAGCACGAAGACGGCGACGATCGGGCCGAGCAGGCCGCCCTTGCCGCCGCCAAGCGCGACGCCGCCGAGCACGACTGCCGCCACGCTGGCGAGAAGATAGGGGCCGGGAATAGGGGCGCCGATGCCTGTGCTCATGGTCAGCGCCAGCCCGCCCATGGCAGCGAAAAGCCCCGACAGGGCATAGGCGATAATTTTGGTGCGCGCGACCGGCACGCCGCTGCGAAACGCCGCGAGCTCGCTGCTGCCGATGGCGTAGATCGACAGGCCGAGTTTTGAGCGCTTGAGCGGTATCCAGATGATGCAGAGGCAGACGACCAGAAGCACCAGCGCCTTCGGTATCCAGGCAGAGATTTCTGGCAAGCCCGGGATCGCGACCGTGCCGACGATGGTTGCCCGCAGCCATTCGGCGACCGCGCCGCCGGGCGCGCCGAGCACCAGCAGCGCCGCGCCCTGCAGGACGAACAGAGTGGCCAGCGTGACGACGATATCGGGCACGCGGGTGACGACGATCAGCATGCCGTTGACGGCGCCCAGCGCCAACCCCATGGCCAGCACGAACGGCACGACATAAAGCGCGTATTCCTCGCTGGCGCCGTCCATCATCGTGGCGGCGGTGACGCTGGTCAGCGCCATCATGGCGCCGACGGAAAGATCGATGCCGCCGGCGATGACGACAATCGTCTGGGCGGCCACGGCAAAGGCGTAAGGCAGCACCGCGCGCACCAGCGAGCCGAAATCGCCACTGCCATAGCCCGGCTGGATGAGCCTGGTGATCACCAACAGGACCACGAACAGGACGAGCAGGCCGGCGACCCAGCCCTGACGACGGACGAGGCGGGTCAAGGTTTCGCCACCGGGCTCGAGTGGATATCGGCAAGAATGCCGACGTCCACCTTGGCGCCGCGCGGCAAGCCGTAAGCGGCGCGCATCAGTGCCGGCTCGTCGGCGAGTTCGACGGGGAAGACATCGACGACGCGTCCCCCAAAGATGACGATGACGCGATCGCAGACACGCTGCACCTCCTCGAGTTCGGATGTATAGAACAGCACCGACTTGCCCTGGTCGGCGAGTTCGCGCAGCAGCTTGTAAATCTCCTGCTTGGTGCCGACATCAATGCCGCGCGTCGGGTCGAAGCAGAGGATGGTCTGTGCCTCAGCGGCGATCCAGCGGGCGATCGTCACCTTCTGCTGGTTGCCGCCGGACAGCCGCTGCACCTCGCGCTGGGCGCGGGTGTCGATCTGCAGACGCTCGATCGCGCTGACGACCCTTGAGCGTTCCTGCGCCATGTTGATCGGCCCCCAGTTGCGCAAGGCGGCGCTGAACGGGAGCGCGATGTTTTCGCGCACCGAGCGCTGCATGGTCAGCGCTTCGGTGCGGTCGCCGGGCACATAGGCGATGCCGGCGCGGATCGCATCGGCCGGATGCGCGAATTTCACCGGCTGCCCGTCCACCTCGATCGTGCCGCCGGACGGGCGGATCGAGCCGGCGAGCGCGGCGAACAGCTCGTCCTGGCCTTGGCCCTCGAGCGCGACGACGCCAGCGACCTCGCCATTCGCCAGGTCGAACGAGACGTCGTTGAGCTTGGTGCCGACACGAAGGTTCGCCACACCGAGGCGTGGACGGCTATCCCCAGGCGAAGCGGCCCGGCCCGCCTGGCGCGCCGCCACGCGCGTCTTCTCGACCTTGGCGCCGAGCATCATCTCGACGATGCGCTCCTCGACGCCCGGCTCGATGTCGACGACGCCGACAGTCTCGCCGTCGCGAAGCACGGTGGCACGGTCGCAAAGCGCCGATATCTCGACAAACCGGTGGGAAATGAAGATCACAGAACGGCCGCTGTCGCCCTGCCGGCGAACGACCTCAAGCACCTTTTCGGCAAGGTTAGCCGGCAATGCTGCGGTCATCTCGTCGAGCAGCAGAACGTCGGGCTCGACCGCCAGCGCCCGCGCCAGATCGAGCACGCGCAACACGGCAAGCGGGATGTCGCGCGCGATGTCGCGGATGTCGAGGTCGGGAATACCGAGTTCGCGCACCCAGGCGCGGAACGGCTCGACCGGCGTGTCGGTCAGGCGAAGGTTGGAGGCGACGTCGAGATCGGGGATCAGCGATGGTTCCTGGTAGACCGGAAGCAGGCCGGCGCGGCGCGCATCGGCAGGCGAGCGCACGTCGCGCGTCTCGCCGCGGATCAGGATATGCCCGGTATCGGCGCGGATGGCGCCGGTCAGGATTTTGACCAGCGTTGATTTGCCGGCGCCGTTGGCGCCCATCAGCGCGTGAACCTCACCCGGCAGAACTGACAGCGACGCGTTGCGCAGCGCCACCACTGCGCCGTAAGTCTTGACGACGCCGGTGGCGTCCAGGAGAGGGTTGGTGGTCAAAATCGCGTTGCTCTCGTTGCAAGTTGTCTAACATGGCGATCCTGCCTTCTCCCCTTGTGGGAGAAGGTGGCCTCGCGAAGCGAGGTCGGATGAGAGGTGTTCCAGGGAACACCAATGTCTCATTCCTTCCAGCACCCCTCATCCGTCTCGGCGCTGCGCGCCGATCCACCTTCTCCCACAAGGGGAGAAGCCAGAAGCGCGGCAGCGATTACTCGCCAGGGCCCTTGCAGGCGATGATCTGCTCCTTGGTATAGGTGGTCCATTCCGGAATGGAGATCGAGACCGGCCATTCCGGGCTCAGCGACGGATCGGCGACGCCCTTCAGCTTGGCCTTGCCCTCTTCGGTGGCGTTCTCCCACAGCTGCGGCTCGACGAGAACGGTCTGCTCCGCCGGCTTCTTGCCGTTCAGGATCTGCAGGGCCAGGGTCACGCCAGCGCCGCCGATCGAACCAGGATTGGTCACCGCCGCGCCGACAAGGCCTTCGACCGAGTTCAGCTGGCCGACGAAGCCGGCATTGTCGGCGCCGACCACCGGCACCAGCGGCGTCTGCGACTCGACCAGCGCATCGACGATCACATTGTCGATGCCCGAGGTCCAGATGCCGTTGAACGGCGATCCGGTGGCGATGAAGTCGAGGATCTGCTGCTTGCCCTGGTCCTGCTGCCAGCCGGTGAAGACCTCATGCACGACCTTGACGTCGGGGAATTCGGCGAGCGCCTTCTTGAAACCCTTGTCGCGGTCGCTGTCGGCCGAGGCGCCGGCGGCACCACGCATATAGACGACGTCGCCCTTGCCGCCGATCTGCTGGAACAGCCATTTGGCGCCGAGATAGGCGTACTGTTCCTGGTTGTTGGAGATGATGTAGGCCGAAGGCTCGGTGACCGCCTGGTCGACGGCGACGACGACGATGCCGGCCTTGGTGGCTTCCTCGAGCGCTGACTTGATGCCGGCGGGATCGGCCGGGTTGACGACGATGGCGTTGACCTTGGCGCTGATCAGGTTGCGGATGTCCTCGAGCTGGCCGGCGGCGTCGGTATTGCGATGGGCGATGTTGAGCTTGGTGACCTCGCCGGAGGCAAGCGCCTGCGCCTTGATGGCGCAGATCATCTCCTCGCGCCAGCCATTGCCCTGCACCGTGTTGGAGACGCCGATCGTGTATTTGGCTTCAGCGGACGAGACGCCCACCGAAGCCAGAAACGCCGCGCCGGCAAGCAGCGGGACCATTGCAAAAAATTTTTTCATTTCAGTCTTCCTCCACATTGTTTTCAGTTCAGTTCGAAAAGGGGGTTTTCAGTTCAGTTCGAAAAGGGGCCTCATTTCACGAAGGGGCGCAGCACGTCGCGGGCGAGCAGAAAGCCGCGCTTGACCTCGTCGTCGCTTCCTTCAAAGCGCCGGTCCTCGTGTTCGATGATGATAGGTCCGTCGTAGCCGGCGCGGTAGAGGCCGGAGAAGATCACATTCCAGTCGACATCGCCAAGCCCCGGCATGCGAGGCACCTGCCAGCCCATGCCGGCCGAGAGGATGCCGCGCTCGTAAAGTCCATCATGATCGATCATCAGGTCCTTAGCATGGACATGCAGCATGTACGGGCCGAATTCCCTGATGAAGCGGGCCTGGTCGATCATCTGCCAGACCAGATGCGACGGATCGAAATTCATGCCGACATCGCCGCCCCAGGCATCGAGGATGCGGCGCCAGATATAGGACGAATAGGCGATGTTGTGGCCGCCCGGCCATTCGTCATAGCTGAAGATCATCGGGCAGTTCTCAAAAGCCAGCTTGACGCCGTTGTCGCGCGCATGGGCGATGATATCGGGCCACAGTTCGAGTGCCTCCTGCCAGTTGGCGTCGATGGTTTTTGCGGCGTCGCCGCCGCAGAAGGTGTTGACGACAGGCACGCCCATATGGCTCGCCAGCACGATCACCTTCTTCAAATGATCGACGACGGCCTTGCGGTGGGCGGCATCGGGATCCAGCGGATTGGGATAAAAGCCGAGGCCGGAGATCGACAGGTTCTCTTCCGCCAGTGCGGCGGCGATTTCCTTGGCCTGCGAGGCCGAGGTCGAGGCGGCGTCGATATGGCTGGTGCCGGCATAGCGCCGGGCTGCGCCTGAGGATTTCGGCCAGCAGGCGATCTCCAGCGCCTCGAAGCCGGCAGAACTTGCCCAGTCGGCGACCTCGCCAAGCGGGGTGTCGGCAAACGGTGCGGTGAGCAATCCGAGCTTCATGTAGCCCTCCCGTGGTTCACGACCGGCCTACTATGCCGATTGTGCAGGCCGCTTCAACCGTGTCGCCGCCGGCAATGCGCAAACCTGTCTGACGAATGCCACCGGATCGTCGCAGAGCAGGCCATCGTGAGTGGCCGTGACAGCCCTGCGGAACGGCTGGATTTATTTAGGCGTCTTGACAACAGCAGGACTTCCCTTGGCTGGGCACCAGCCCACCTTGGCTGGGCACCAGCCCACTCCCGCAGCGACCTGATTTTGCTCTTGTGGGGCGATTTCGGTCGAGCTAATGATGTGTCGGGCTTAGGGGTTGGAAGTGACTGACATCATCACATTCGTGGTTGCTGGCGCGTGGGCGGCAGTTGGATTTGGCGTGATCTGGTACGTCAGAACGAGACCGCCTATCCCTGAAGGTCACGAGGACCCCGATCTGAGGGAATGGCTTGATGGCCAGGTTTAAGCCCCAAGCTCAAAGCCCGCCAGAGCGCGTTCGGGGTGCCGGTACAGCTATCTTCTTGATTTTACTGATGTAAAAATCCGCTGGTGGAGCTGAGGAGGATCGAACTCCTGACCTCGTCATTGCGAACGACGCGCTCTCCCAGCTGAGCTACAGCCCCGTCCAGCGGAATGGGCGCATTTATCGGGCGCGGCGGTTTCCTGTCAAGACGGCGTTTTGCCCAAAAGCCGGGCGGCCAGCCACCGGCCTGCCGTGCCGCGAAGCTGGCTCTTGCCGCCTCCGCCTGCAATGGCTACATGTCGGCAACAATCGGAGACCGGCATGATAGCCCTCATTCAGACCATTGTCCTGGCGCTTGACATTTATTGGTGGATCATCATCGCTTCGGCGATTTTCTCCTGGCTCTACGCCTTCAACGTCGTCAACTCGCGCAACCAGTTCGTCGATAGCGTCAGCAACATGCTGTTCCGGCTGACCGAGCCGGCGCTGCGGCCGATCCGCCGCTTCCTGCCCGATCTCGGCGGCATCGATATTTCGCCGATCATCCTGCTTCTGATCCTGTTCTTCCTGCGGCAGTTCCTGCTCACCACGGTGGCGCCGCTGGTCGTCTGACGGCGGTTCCATGACCGGGCCGTTTCGCCCGCGTAACGACGGCGTCGACCTGTTCGTCCGGCTGACGTCGAAAGCGGCGATGGACAGGCTCGAAGGCATTGAGATCTCGGCAGGCGGGCGAAGCCATCTGAAGGCGCGCGTCCGTGCCGTGCCGGAAAACGGCGCCGCCAACCAGGCGCTCGAACGGCTGGTCGCCAAGGCGCTGGGCGTGCCGCGATCGGCCGTCTCGGTCATCGCCGGCGGCACGGCCCGGCTGAAGACGCTGCGCATATCAGGCGATCCGGCGGCGCTGGCGAAAGCCGTCGAGGCGTTGGGTGGCGGCTAAGCGCGCCGCGTTGAGGTGGCCTGCTGCGAGGTGCTTGTGATCAGACATCGTCGGTCCACCGAGGTTGGCGATTGGTCCTCAGTTGGCCCTCGCTCTACACCAGCCCGCGCTTGGCCATCATCGCTTCGGGCGACGGCATCTTGCCGCGGAAGGCGGTGTAGAGCTCTTCCGGGTCCTTGGAACCGCCGGCGGCATAGATGTTTTTCCTGAGCCGCTCGGCCAGCGCCGGATCGAACAGGTCGCCCGTTTCCTCGAAGGCGGCGAAGGCGTCGGCGTCGAGGACCTCCGACCACATGTAGGAATAGTAGCCGGCCGAATAGCCGTCGCCGGCAAAGATGTGGCCGAAATGCGGGGTGCGGTGGCGCATGGCGATGGTGTCGGGCATGTTGAGCCTCTCGAGCGTTTCGGCTTCGAAACGAAGCGGCTCGTCCGGCGCGTCCGGCCGCGCGTGGTAGGCCATGTCGACCAAGGCCGAGGCGGTGAACTCGACCGTGGCGAAGCCGGCGCCGAAGGTGCGCGCCGCCAGCATCTTGTCGACCAGCGCCTTCGGCATCGGTTTGCCGGTCTTCACGTGCAGCGCATGCTTTTCCAGCACCGCCGGCACCGTCAGCCAGTGCTCGTAGAGTTGCGAGGGCAGTTCGACGAAATCGCGGCTGACCGAGGTGCCCGCGACCGACGGCCAGGTGACCTCGGTCAGCATGCCATGCAGCGCATGACCGAATTCGTGGAACAGGGTTTTGGCCTCATCGACCGACAAAAGTGCTGCCTCGCCCTCCGGCGGCTTGGCGAAATTCATGATGTTGTAGATGACCGGCCTGGAGCCATCGCCAAGCTTGTAGCCGGACTTCAGTGCGCTCATCCAGGCGCCGGAGCGCTTTGAGGGCCGCGCGAAATAGTCGGCCAGGAACAGCCCGCGCTCGCTGCCGTCGGCATTCCTGACGATGAAAACGCGCGCGTCCGGATGCCAGGTGGCAATGCCTTGCTTCTCCTCGAAGCTGATGCCGAACAATTTTGTCGCCACGTCGAAACAGGCGTCGATGATGCGGTCGAGCTGCAGATAGGGCTTCAGTTCGGCCTCGTCGAAGGCAAACTTCTCGGCGCGCAGCTTCTCCTGATAGAAGCGCCAGTCCCAGGCGGCGAATTCTTCGTTGCTGCCGGCCCCGGCCGCCAGCCGCTGCAATTCGATCTGATCGCTTGCCGCCTTTTCCACCGCCTTTTTCCAGACAGGGTCGAGCAGCGCATGCACCGCCTCCGGCGTCTTTGCCATGGTATCGTCGAGCTTCAGCGCGGCGTAGGAAGCGTAGCCGAGCAGCTTCGCCTTTTCGGCACGCAGACGCAGCATATCGCGCACCACGGCGGTGTTGTCGGTGGCGCCGCCGTTCTGGCCGCGCATGATGAAGGCGCGGAAGGCAATCTCGCGCAGGTCGCGGCGTTCGGAGAAGGTCGAGAACGGCTCGTAGATCGAGCGCGACAGGATGACGGCATAGCGGCCCTTCTGGCCGCGCGTCTCGGCGGCCTCGGCCATCGCGCTTTTCAGGAATTCAGGCAGGCCGGCAAGGTCGGCCGCGTCGAGGAACAGCGCCCAGTCGCGCTCGTCGGCAAGCAGGTTCTGGCCGAAATTCGTGCCGAGCGACGACAGCTCCTCATTGATCGCCGCCAGCCGTTTCTTGCCTTCGGCGTCGAGCCCGGCGCCGGAGCGGACGAAATTTTTCCAGGTCTTTTCCAGCACCCGCTGCGTTTCAGCATCGAGTTTCAGGGCGTCGCGGCGCTGGTAGAGCTCGTCGATGCGGGCAAACAGCCTCTCGTTCATCGAGATCGCCGAGAAATGCCGCGACATCTTTGGCGAGATGTCGCGCTCAAGCGCCTGGATCGCCTCGTTGGTGTGGGCGCCGGCCCGGCACCAGAAGATCGACGAGACATGGTCGAGCGCCTCGCCGCCAAGCTCGAGCGCTGCAAGCGTATTCTCGATGGTCGGGGTCTCGGCACTGCCCGCTATCGCCTCGATCTCGGCCTCATGCGCCGTCAATGCCGCATCGAAAACCCCGGAAAAATCGCCATCGCCGATGCGGGTGAAATCGGGCAGGCCGAGCGGCCCTTGCCAGGTGGTCAGCGGATGGGCGGCGAGGTCGACGGCGGACGGCATGGGCATTCTTTCGTTAAGTGAGGGGCTTTCGCTGAGTGGCGGGATGAGGTGGATCGTCACCGATGTAAGGCGCCGGCTTGCCGCACGCAATACCGCGGCTGGTCAGTAGCTGTCGCAGTTTTCGGCGATCGCCGCCTGCGAACTGGCAGTGATGCGGTTGTCGGCGATCGCGAAGGTTTCCTGCATCAGCACGTCGTTGTTGGGGAAATCATAACAGGCGATCACAGTGGTGACGCCGCCCTCGGCCTTCTCGATCCGATGCCGGATTTCAGCCCCGGCGACTGCGCCCTCCCAGTCGTCGATGGATGCGATGAACTCCTGCTTGGTCTGGACGACGCCGAGATCGTCGAGTTTTATTCTGACGTCGTCGGCAAGCAGATCCGACAGTTCCGTGCGATCGGCGACCAGCAGCGCCGCATACCAGCGGCTGATGAGCGCGCCGTCGTCGGCGCCGGCGGATATGACTGAAAACAGCAGCGCCGCTGCGGCCAAAGCGATCGAACGGCATGCCATGCAACCCTCCTACGTCATCTCCGGCCGCTCGAAGTCGCCGGTGTCCTTGTTCATCACCCAGAGTTCGCCGGTCGAGATGTCGAACCAGGCGCCGTGCAGCGACAGCCGTCCCTTGCCTTCCAGGATCGAGACGCAGGGAAAGGTCCGGAGATTGGCGATCGAATAGCGGATCGAAATGCGCTCGAGCGCGGTCTGCCGCTCGGTCGCCGTCATGAAGGTGCTGGACGACACGGTCTCGGCGGCCGGCGCAATCAGGCTCATCCACTTGCCGATGAAGTCGCCGGGCGACAAGGGCGCTGCGGTACTGTCGAGTGCTGCGCGGATGCCGCCGCAGCGGCCATGGCCCATCACCACGATGTTCTTGACCTTGAGGCTCTGCACGGCGAACTCGAGCGCGGCCGAGGTCGAGTGGAACTGGTCGTCGGGCGCATAGGGCGGCACCAGATTGCCGACATTGCGCAGCACGAAGAGTTCGCCGGGGCCAGCGTCAAAAATCGCCTCGGGAGCCGCGCGGGAGTCGCAGCAAGCAATGATCATCGTTTCGGGGGCCTGGCCCTCGCGAGCAAGCGAGCGATAGCGTCCGCTTTCGGCGAGATAGCGGCCACTCATGAAATTGCGGTAGCCGGTGAGCAGATGGTCCGGGAGATGAGGCATTGGCGGCGTCTGGAGCCTTTCGGGGTTAGGCGGCAGCTCTTTAGGTCAGGAAGGCTCTAGCGGCAAAAGCCGGTCGCGAGCAATGCCGAATCGCGAAGGACGTGGTTGCCATTCGCCAATGCGATCGTCTCGCCGATAGACGGGACCAAGAAATTCATGCCCAGATCGCCACAGGGATGCCAAATCGGTCGGCGAACGGCGGATCCGGAAATGGCCTTGCCTCGCCGCTGGCGATGCGACCGGCGATCAGCATCATCGCTGCGGCGTCGAGAAAGTCGTCGGCAGCGGCGCCTCGCGGCGGCGTCCGGTCGAGAAAGCCCCTGACATAACCGTGCCGGCAAAGCAGCGCCTTGCGTTCCGCCATGCCGGCCGGGTTGACGGCGCCCTTGATCTTCTTCGGCAGGCGCATCGCCTGGTCGTCGTTCAGCCGGCAGAAGGCGACTTCCGGATGCGATTCGAAGACTCGGCGGCGCAGTTCGGGACGCGCGATCAGCACCGCATCGATCTCGCGGATCTTGGCAAAGATGCCAAAAGCCTGGATCGAGACGCCGCGCGGCGGATCGGAGGTCGCCTTGGCGACTTCGCTTGCCTGGCGATGCGCGGCATGCCAGGCCTCGATCGTGGTGAAGCCGTCCGTTTGCGCATAAAGCGCCGCACGCGAGGGGATGGCGAAGACACTCGATTGCCTGTTGCCGAGCAGCGGCCGCACCAGCGCTTCGGGCCCGCGGCCGCGCTTTTGCGAAACATCGGGCAGGCCGATCGGCATGTCGACGGCGACAGTCGCATCGGCCGGCAATGCGTCGAGCAGTGCTGCGAAGCTTGGAAAAACGGCTGCCGAAGGTGCTGCGCCCGGATCGCGGCGAACGGCGATCCAGCCGGCCTTGCAGCCGTCGACGCCGACAACGGTCACGCCCTTTTGTCCCGCCCCGGATGCAGGAGATGGCGAAGCTGCACCATGGCCATCGGGTGCGACAGGCTCTGTGCATCGGTTTCGAGCTGCAATTCGTCGCCGCCGCGCTTGGCGGTGCGCGCCAGGATCTCGTAGACCGCCGCCGTGGTCGACTGCAGTGCCTTGATGGCCGGCTGGCCGGACAGGATGCGCGCCAGATAGACGGCCGCCGTCAGGTCGCCGAGCCCGTTGGGCGGCTTGTCGATGAGGCGATGCTCGGCGAGCAGTGCCTGGTTGCCGTTGAGCAGCAGATTGCCGGTGCCGCCGGCCATCATCGCCGGCGCCGAAGTGACCAGCATGGTCGACGGCCCGGCCTGAAGGGCGGCCGCCATCACCGCTTTGAGGTCGGGCAGCGGCGCTCCCGCCATCCATTCCAGCTCGTAGCGGTTGGGCGTGGCGATGTCGGCAATCGGCATCAGCCGGTCGCGCATGGCGATGGCGGTCGTCTCCGGCACATAGAGCCCGCCCGAATCGCCCATCACCGGGTCGCAGATATAGACGGCGTCCGGCGTCTTCGCCTTGACCGCGCCGACCAGCGAGGCGACGGCGTCGGCCTGGCCGCCTTCGCCGAGATAGCCGGACAGCACCGCGCCGACCTCGCCCAGCCACGGCGCGCGCTCGAGATCGGCCATCAGCGCCCTGAATTGATCGAGCGGCGGCACGATGCGCGTCGCCCGTCCATGGCCCGGATGCCAGGGCAGGATGACGGTCGGCACCGCCCACACCGGAAAGCCCAGCGTCTCCAGCGCAAAGACCGCGGCGCGGTTGCCGACCGAGCCGCGCGCGACATGGCTGGAAATGACGATGACCGCGCGCGGCGCGTCGTGTTCTTCGGTGCTCACGAGGTTCCTAACCCTGGATGATGAAAAGCACGAGCCAGATCAACAGGCCAATGCCGACAATGAGCCCCAGCGCCCGGCCGATGCGCGTGCCCCAATATTCGATCGGGTCCGCCCGGTCGGCGTCTGCAGCAGTGACGTCATCGCGCGCGCCCTTCGCGGTCCGCGCAACGGACGAGGCCGGGTCGGTTTCACTTGCCACGCGCTCGATGATGCGGCGCGATTCGTCGTCGCTGTCCTGGCGTCCCGCCATGGCTATGCCCTGTTTTCGCAGCGACTTTAACCTGTTCGCCCGGCCAGTTACAGGGCCTGACAGTGAATGGTAAAGCACCAGCAACGCCCCAGGTTGAGGTCATGTTCTTGCGCGCGGATTGTGGTAATGCTTCGCCCGTCAGTCTTGTTGAGGGATTTTCCATGCCTGCCCTTTCCTCCCCTTTCGTCTTCCGCAACCTGCCAGCCTTGCTGATGATGGCGATCGTGCTGCCGCTGCTGGCCGGCTGCGGCTACAACACCATTCCGACGGCGGAGGAAAACGCCAAGGCCGCATGGAGCCAGGTGCTGAACCAGTACCAGCGCCGCGCCGATCTCATTCCCAACCTGGTCGAGACGGTCAAGGGCTATGCGGCGCATGAGAAGGATACGCTCGATGCCGTGGTCGAGGCGCGCGCCAAGGCGACGCAGGTGACGGTGACGCCCGACACGCTGAGCGATCCGGAAGCGGTCAAAAGATTCCAGGACAGTCAAGCCGGCCTGACCAGCGCGCTGTCGCGGTTGCTGGCAGTGGTGGAGAATTATCCCGACCTCAAGGCCAACCAGAATTTTCTGGCGCTGCAGGCGCAGCTCGAAGGCACCGAGAACCGCATCTCGGTCGCCCGCCGCGACTATATCGAGGCGGTGCGGGAGTATAATCTGACGCTGAGGACCTTCCCGTCAGTGATTTGGGCGACCCTGTGGTTCCGCGACAATCAGCCATTCGCCAATTTCACCATCGAGGAAGACAAGATGCAGACGCCGAAGGTCGATTTCGGCACGCAGCAGGGCGGGTGAGAACAGCTGGTTGGCGTTGTCCCTGTTGGCCTTGCACTCCGTCGCGCCCCCCTCTGTCCTGCCGGACATCTCCCCCACAAGGGGGGTGGGACGGAACGCAAGCCTTGCATTCCTGCCGGTTGCTCTAGCCCTTCTCTACTTAGCCCTCTTCCTCCCCCTCGCCACCCTTGCCGCCGAATTGCCTGCCCTGACCGGGCGGGTCGTCGACAATGCCGGCATCATCGATGCCGCAACCGAAGCGGCGCTGACCCGCAAGCTTGCGGATTTCGAGGCCGAGAGCTCTGACCAGATCGTCGTCGCGACGCTTCCTGGCCTCGACGGCGAGGAAATCGAGCCCTACGCCAACCGGCTGTTCCGCGCCTGGAAGCTCGGCCAGGCCGGCGAGGACGATGGCGTGCTTTTGCTGGTCGCCAAAGACGACCGCAAGATGCGCATCGAGGTCGGCTACGGGCTGGAAGGCACGCTGACCGACCTGCACACCAGGCTGATCATCGAAAACGACATGGTGCCGGCCTTCCGCGCCGGCGATTTCTCCGGCGGCATAATGAAGGCCGTCGACGACATGGTCATGGTGCTGGAAGGCAATCCGGAAGAGCTGGAAGCGCGCGGGACCCGCAACCAGCAGCCGCCGTTCAACACCGACGATCTGTTCTTTGCGATCTTCATAAGCATCTGGGCGATCATCTTCTTCGGCAGCATCGCCGCCGCCATCCTGCCGCCGATCTTCGGCCGGAAGATCGGCCCCGGCCGCTATCGCTGGCTGGGCATGATTTTCGAGCCGGGCCGGCAATCTTCTGGCGGCTGGTCGTCCGGCGGGGGCGGCTGGTCGTCGGGCGCAGGCGGCTCAGGCGGTGGCGGGTTTTCGGGCGGCGGCGGCTCGTCCGGTGGCGGCGGATCTTCAGGAAGCTGGTGAGACACGACATGGCAACTCGACCGATCAGCCCCGAGGATCATGACCGCATCGCCAAAGCGATCCGCGTCGCCGAATCGAAGACCGACGGCGAAATCTACTGCGTGGTCGCCTATGCCAGCGACGGCTATTTCTTTCCGGCGGCCTTCATGGCGACGCTGGCGATGCTCGTCGTCAGCCTCGCCGTCAGCTACGGGCTGGAATCGTGGTGGCTATCGATCCGCGTGCCGCATTTCGTCATCGCCCAGCTTCTGGCGATGGCCTCGGTGCTTGTGCTGTTGTGGGCGCTGCCCGGCTTGCGCATCCACCTGGTGCCGAGACGGCTGCGTTACCAGGCCGCGCACGCCAATGCGATAAAGCAGTTCCTCGCCCGCAACGTCCACCGCACCACGGCGCGCACCGGCGTGCTGGTCTTCGTTTCACTTGCCGAGCACTACGCCGAAGTGATCGCCGACAGCGGCATCGACAGCCGCGTCGGCCAGCATGTCTGGGACGGCGTCGTCCGCGACCTTACCGCGCATGCCCGCGACGATCGTCTCGCCGACGGCTTCATTAAGGCGATCGAAGCGACGGCTGCGGTGCTGGCCGAGCATTTCCCGGTTTCTTCCGGCGACAGCAACGAACTCGACGACCATCTGGTCGAAATCTGAGTCGCTACGAACGTTTTTTTCAGCACTCAACGGCACGTCTATGGTCTGTGCGAAAGCTTGGGAGCCGCTGACCGGACTCTTGCAATCGGGCGATGCGGGTTTATGGTTAACCAATCATGAAGACGCTGAGCATCGACATCAGGAAAGCCGAGCCGCGCGACGCAGGCGCCATCGCCGACGTGCACCTGCTGGCCTGGCGCGGCGCCTACTCCGGCATCATCCCGCATCGCACGCTGACATCGATGATCAACCGCCGCGGCGCCGACTGGTGGGCGAACGCCATCCGCCGCGCCGCCACCGTCCTGGTCGTCGAGATCGGCGGCAAGGTTGCCGGCTACGCCACGATCGGCAAGAACCGCGCCCGCGAGCTCAAGCAGCAGGGCGAGATCTACGAACTTTACGTGCGCCCGGAATATCAGGGCATCGGGCTCGGCAGCCGGCTATTCTCGGCCGCACGGGCGCGACTGGCAGACCACGGGCTGAAAGGCATGGTGGTGTGGGCGCTGGAGGACAACCAGAACGCGCTCACCTTCTATGCCGGCGCCGGCGGCCGCGACGTTGCCGAGGGAGTCGAGGTTTTCGAGCAGAAGGCTCTGAAGAAGGTCGCCTTCGTCTGGGAATGACGGCTCGACACGCCTCTCGCCAGCACCCTCAGCCGATTTCAGTACCATTCGCCGCATTGCACCATGCGCCGCTGCCCGCTATCGGTTTCCAATCGAAAGAGGGACAAAAGCCATGCGTATCGAAGCCATCGCCATCGGAAAGAACCCGCCGGAGGACATCAACGTCATCATCGAGGTGCCGATCGGCGGCGAGCCGATCAAGTACGAGATGGACAAGGAGGCCGGCACGCTGTTCGTCGACCGCTTCCTGCACACCTCGATGCGCTATCCCGGCAATTACGGCTTCGTGCCGCACACGCTGTCGGGTGACGGCGACCCGATCGACGTGCTGGTCTGCAACACGCGGGCGCTGGTGCCGGGTTGCGTCATCAATGTGCGGCCGATCGGCGTGCTGGTGATGGAGGACAATTCCGGCCTCGACGAAAAGATCATCGCGGTGCCGTCGCCCAAGCTGACGCTGCGCTACGAGAACGTCACCGAATACACGCACCTGCCAGACATCACCCGCCAGCAGGTGCAGCATTTCTTCGAGCACTACAAGGATCTCGAACCCGGCAAATGGGTCAAGATCGAAGGCTGGCATGACGCCGCCTACGCCAAGAAGATGATCGTCGAGGCGATCGAACGGGCCAAGGCAAGCAAGTAGCCGAACGCCTGAAGTTGCGAGCAAACTGCTGGCATAACGCCGCCCCTCATCCGCCTGCCGGCACCTTCTCCCCGTGAACGGGGAGAAGCCGCTGACCTCGACCTTGGCGCCCATTCAGCAACGGTGGTAATCGGCGAAACCATTGATGGCTGCGTCTTTCTCCCCGTCACTATACGGGGAGAAATGCCCGGCAGGGCAATGACGGGCAGCGCTGACCGACGTTACTTTTCAATGCGACGCGCTCCTAATTGTCGACGCGGCCGAAAGCGGGCGCGTTGCCGATAACCACGCGCTTGTCCTTGCCGCAGGCAAAGGTCCGCGCCTTCTCGTCGGCGAGCTTGCGGGCCTGGTCGTTGGCGCCGGGGTTGCCGGTGGCCAGCACCAGGCCGACGGTGCAGCCTTCATAGGTCTCCGGCTGGGCGACCTTGGCGACGATCAGCACGTCGGTCGGTTTGTTCTCCACCTCGGGATTGCTGATCGAGCGCCGATGAATGACCGCAAACGGGACGGCGCGATCGCCGTTCGTCTCGATGCGCCATTCGAGTTTGGATGCCGCTGAGTTGAAGGCGACAAAACTTTCCCAGACTGGGGTCATGTCGCTGGGCGGAAAACCATAAAACAGCGATTCACGCGCATCGTCGTAGGCGATCAGCACCGGGTAGCCGCGATAGCCCGAACAGGCGAGACTGGCCCAGTCGCCGTCGCCTTCCTCCGCCTGCGCGTAAGTCACGCAGTCCTTCTTCCAGTCGAGATCGGTATAGGCACTGGAAATGTCGCCGGCCCGGGCAGGCTGGCAGAGGCCGGCGAGGGCAAGCGGGATCAGCAAAAGAGCACGCATCGCGGGCAACTCCGTTTCGGGGCTGCCGCACGGTATCGTCAAACGCTATTTCTTCAAGCTCGCTTCTATCAGCAGGTCGGCATTGCGGGCCACAGACTTCGCCGGTCCGCCGGCCCCGAACAGCTGACCACTGATATAGGCGCCTTCGATCAGGAGCAGCAGCCCGTCGCCCAGCGTATCGGCGTCGCCGGCACCCATCGCCGCCGCCATGGCGCGCAGGCGTCGGCGCAATTCCTGCTTGTTGGCCTCGCTCACCACCCGGGCCGGGTGGCCACGTTCGGGATATTCGACGGCCGCATTGGTCATGCCGCAGCCGCGATAGTCGGGCTTTTGCGTGCGCTTGCCGATGCGGGTCAGGAAGGCGGCGATCTGCGCGCGCGGATCGCCGGGATGGGCAGCCACCGCCGCGTCGAAGCGGGCCCAGAACTCGAGGTCGTATTGCCGCAGATAGGACGCGGCCAATTCGTCCTTGGACGGAAAGCTGCGATAGAGGCTGGGCTTGGTGACACCGGCGCGCCGCACGATCTCGTCGACGCCGATCGCCCTGATGCCTTGCCGGTAGAACAGGTCGCGGGCAACGCGAAGGATTTTTTCGCCCGCGCGGGGCCGTTCATCCGCTTTGATCGCTGGATCAATGCTTTTCATCTAGGACATGCCGTTGCCTGCTTGACAATGTTACCGACCGGTACGTATGCTCCCATGCATTGCAACGTACCGGTCAGTAACATGATAGCTCGATCCCGCCCGTTTGGCCAGCGCTATGCTTTCGTCGTGGTGGCCGTCATTTTCCTGTGCCTGCTGATCGCGGCGGGCCTGCGGTCGGCGCCGGCCGTCATGATGCTGCCGCTGGAGGAGAGTTTCGGCTGGCGGCGCGATGTCGTCTCGCTCGCCGCGGCCATCGGCATCTTCCTCTACGGCCTGACCGGGCCGTTTGCCGCGGCACTGATGGAACGGATCGGGCTGCGCCGCACGCTGCTGGCGGCGCTGGCGCTGATGTCGGGCTCGACGGCGCTCAGCCTGTTAATGACCCAGCCGTGGCACCTGCTTCTCACCTGGGGCGTATTCTCCGGCGTCGGTTCCGGCGCGGTCGCCACGGTGCTCGGCGCCACCATCGTCAATCGCTGGTTCAAGACCAATCGCGGCCTGGTGATGGGGCTGATGTCGGCCTCCGCCGCCACCGGCCTTCTGGTGTTCCTGCCGCTGCTCGCCGCGCTCGCCCAGTCGGGCGGCTGGAAGCCGGTCGCCATCGCCATTGCGGTCGCCACCGCCTGCCTCGTGCCGCTGGTCTGGCTGCTGGTGCCGGAACGTCCGTCCGCGATCGGCATGGTGCGCTACGGCGCGGACGTCGACGACGTGCCGCCAGTTCCGCCGGCCTCGCAGGGCAATTTCCTCATGCACACGCTCAGCACGCTGCGTCGTGCCGCCGGCACGCGGGTGTTCTGGTATCTGTTCGCGACTTTCTTCATCTGCGGCTTCACCACCAACGGACTGGTCGGAACGCACCTGATCGCGTTTTGCGGCGACATGGGCATCGGCCAGGTGCAAGCCGCCGGCCTGCTGTCGCTGATGGGCATCTTCGACCTGATCGGCACGACGCTGTCGGGCTGGCTCACCGACCGTTTCGACCCGCGCAAGCTGCTCGGCGTCTATTATGGCATCCGCGGCCTGTCGCTGATCTATCTGCCTTATTCCGGCTTTTCGTCGACCAGCCTGATCATCTTCGCAGTGCTTTACGGATTGGACTGGATCGCCACCGTGCCGCCGACGCTCAGGCTGTCGAACGAGGCGTTCGGCGACCGCAGCGGGCCGATCGTCTTCGGCTGGATCGTCGCCGGCCATCAGGTGGGTGCAGCGGCGGCCGCCTTCTTCGGCGGCACCATGCGTGAATTGCAGGGCAATTACGAACTTGCCTTCCTCATCGCCGGCATGACGGCAATAGCCGCAGCCTGCCTCTCGCTGTTGATCAACACCAGCCGTCCGGCCTTCGAGCCGGAACCGCAGGCGGCTTGAGCTGTGACGGCCGAGCGCTAATCTCCCCCCTCGAGGGGAGATGGCCGCGAAGCGGCCAGAGGGGGTCGGTCCGACCGGGCTCGGCCCCTTATCGCAGACGCAGGAGGTTGGCGCTCCACGTGACACGACCCCCTCTGTCGCCTTCGGCGACATCTCCCCCTCGAGGGGGGAGATTCGCCAGCCTGTTGATCGTCAGAAAACCTTCATGGTTTCGAGATGTGCGTGAAACATTGAGGCTGGACCTTGGCGGCGACGTTTAAGCCATCCAGGAGACAGCCATGAACAAGATTTCGCGCCGCGCTTTTGTCACGTCGGCGAGCGCCGCCGGCCTCGTCGGCGTATCGGGCCTCGCGCTTCCCTATTATTCACGCGCCAATCAGCGGCCCGCCTTCACCCATGGCATCCAGTCGGGCGATGTCGACGCAACCAGCGGCGTGGTGTGGACGCGGACCGACCGCCCTTCGCGCGTCATGTTCGAAGTCTCGTCCACGGAGAATTTCGCCAATCCCTTGCGCCTTGCGCCGCTCGATACGTCGCCGGCCAGCGATTACACGGTAAAGCGGCTGCTCACCGACCTTACCTCCGACCAGGACATCTTCTACCGCATGGTCGCGGCCGATCTTGCCGACATCAACGCCGTCTCCGAGCCGATCGTCGGCCGCTTCCGCACGGCGCCGGCCTCGAAACGCGACATCCGCTTCGCCTGGTCGGGCGATACCGCCGGCCAGGGCTGGGGCATCGACGACACCGGCATGAAGACCTATGCCACGATCGGCAAGCATACGCCCGACTTCTTCCTGCATTCCGGCGACACCATCATCTATGCCGACGGCCCGATGAAGGACGAGGTCGAGCTGCCCGGCGGCAGCAAGTGGAAGAACAAGGTCCTCATCGACGAAAAGCGCAAGGTTGCCGAGACGCTGGACGAGTACCGCGGCCAGTGGAAGTACAACATGATGGACAGACATGTGCTGGGGATCAACGCCATCTGCCCGACCTTCTATCAGTGGGACGACCACGAGGTGGTCAACAACTGGTCGGATTCGAAGAACCTGAGCGCCGACGACCACTACTCGGAAAAAAACATCCATGTGCTGGCGGCACGCGCGGCACGCGCCTTCCACGAGATGACGACGATCCGCTACGAGCCGTCGGAACCGGGCCGCGTCTATCGCAAGATCGCCTACGGGCCGCTGCTCGATGTGTTCTTCCTCGACATGCGCTCCTATCGCGGCGCCAACGGTCCTGGCATGCAGGATACGGTGACGCCGCAATCGCGCATCCGCGGCGAACAGCAGATGAAATGGCTGAAGCGCGAACTGGCAAACTCCAACGCGACCTGGAAAATTATCGCCGCCGACATGCCGCTCGGTCTCATCGTCTGGAACGACGCCACCAACAAGGCCGGCGCCGAGGCCGTCAGCAATGGCGACAATGGCCCGGCCAAGGGCCGCGAACTGGAAATGGCCGACCTCCTTCGCTACATAAAGAATGCCGGCATCACCAACACCGTCTGGCTGACCGCCGACGTGCACTACACGGCGGCGCATTACTACAATCCCGACAAGGCGCAGTTCCAGGACTTCAATCCGTTCTGGGAATTCGTCTCGGGTCCGCTCCATGCCGGCACCTATGGACCCAATGATTTCGACATGACCTTCGGCCCGGAGCTGAAATTCATCAAGGCGCCAACCGCCGAGCAGGGGCAGAACCTGCCACCCTGGCCGGCCTGCAGTTCTTCGGCCTCGTCGACATCGATGGCGCCACTGAACAGATGACGGTGCGGCTGATGGATCGCGACGACAATGAACTCTACAAGGTCACGCTCGACCCGGTGCATTCGGCGTGAGGGGCTGGGTCACTTTGTATCAATCCTGGGTGACGTCGCGCTGCCCCTCATTGCCCTGCCGGGCATTTCTCCCCGTAAATGGGGAGAAAGTGGCCCGCATCGAAGATTTCGCTAATCGCGAACATTGTAGAGCCGACATTTAGCGCAGCGGGGCTTCTCCCCGTTTACGGGGAGAAGGTGCCGGCAGGCGGATGAGGGGCTGCGCCGGCGTTAGCAAAACTTCAGGAAGGGTCGATCCGACCTTTCCGACAATGTGCGGAAAGCAGTCCTAATCCGGATAGCAAACGGTCGGAATATTGGGCCAAACAGCGCTGTCGCAGTTGGCGGCCTCCTGCCTTTGCTTGAAGGCGGCGCTGACCGGCCCGGTCACCACCGGGTCGACGCCATCGGGAGCGTCGGCAAACAACTGCTCCGCCGTTCGGGCGTCCGACGGCGGGGCAGTCTCCTTCGACGTCGCGGCCGACTGTGCCACGCCTGCCGCAAGCAGAACGGCGAGCGCAGCCCATGCAAGGATTGGCCGGTATCTGATGCCCGTTTTGCTCATGAAATTTGAACTGTCCCGACCGTGAAAGGTTCCGCTTTGGTTAATAATTCAATTTCACACCAAGACGCTTAAGATTTGGTGACCATGTATTTGGTGGCACGCCTCCTCTTTCGCAATTGCGAAAAACCCTGTATGAGCCGCCCAACCGAAAGAGGCAGCGCCTTTTGGCCTGCTGCCTGCAACGCTCCCGAGACCACAACATGAAAATTCGTAATATCGCGATCATCGCGCACGTCGACCATGGGAAAACCACCCTCGTCGACCAGCTCCTGAAACAGTCCGGTTCGTTCCGCGACAACCAGCGCGTTGCCGAACGCGCCATGGATTCGAACGACCTCGAAAAGGAACGCGGCATCACCATCCTGGCCAAGGCGACCTCGGTCGACTGGAAGGACACCCGCATCAACATCGTCGACACCCCCGGCCACGCCGATTTCGGCGGTGAAGTCGAGCGCATCCTGTCGATGGTGGATTCAGCCATCGTGCTGGTCGACGCCGCCGAAGGGCCGATGCCGCAGACAAAATTCGTCGTCGGCAAGGCGCTCAAGGTCGGATTGAAGCCGATCGTCGTCATCAACAAGATCGACCGGCCGGACGCCCGCCACGTCGAGGTGGTCAACGAAGTGTTCGACCTGTTTGCAGCGCTCGACGCCACCGACGAGCAGCTCGACTTCCCGATCCTTTACGGCTCGGGCCGCGACGGCTGGGTGTCGGAAAACCCCGAAGGCCCCAAGGACCAGGGTTTGGCGCCGCTGTTCGACCTCGTCATCGAGCACGTGCCGGCGCCGACCGTCCACCCCGGCCCGTTCCGCATGATCGGCACCATCCTGGAAGCCAATCCGTTCCTTGGCCGCATCATCACCGGCCGCATCGAATCCGGCACGCTGAAATCCAACCAGGCGGTCAAGGTGCTGCATCATGACGGCACCCAGGTCGAAACCGGCCGTATCTCCAAGATCCTGGCTTTCCGCGGTCTCGAGCGCCAGCCGATCGACGAAGCGCAGGCGGGCGACATCGTCGCCATCGCCGGCCTGTCGAAGGGCACCGTCGCCGACACGTTCTGCGACCCGTCGGTGACCGAGCCGCTGCACGCGCAGCCGATCGATCCGCCGACGGTGACGATGTCGTTCCTCGTTAACGATAGCCCGCTGGCCGGCACCGAGGGCGACAAGGTGACCAGCCGCGTCATCCGCGACCGCCTGCTGCGCGAGGCCGAAGGCAATGTCGCGCTGAAAATCGAGGAATCGCCGGACAAGGATTCGTTTTTCGTCTCCGGCCGCGGCGAATTGCAGCTTGCCGTGCTGATCGAGACGATGCGCCGCGAAGGGTTCGAGATCGCCGTGTCGCGGCCGCGCGTCGTCATGCAGAAGGGCGAGAATGGCGAGTTGCTCGAGCCGGTCGAGGAAGTCGTCATCGACGTCGACGAGGAGCATGCCGGCGTCGTCGTGCAAAAAATGTCGGAGCGCAAGGCCGAGATGGTCGAATTGCGCCCGTCAGGCGGCAACCGCCAGCGCATCGTCTTCCACGCGCCGACGCGCGGCCTGATCGGCTACCAGTCGGAACTGCTGACCGACACCCGCGGCACCGCCGTCATGAACCGGCTGTTCCATGCCTACGAGCCTTACAAGGGTGAGCTGCCGGGCCGCACCAACGGCGTGCTGATCTCCAACGAACAGGGTGAATCAGTGGCGTATGCCATGTGGAACCTGGAAGACCGCGGCCCGATGGTCATCGATCCGGGCGTCAAGGTCTATCAGGGCATGATCATCGGCATCCATTCACGCGACAACGACCTCGAGGTGAACGTGCTGAAGGGCAAGAAGCTGACCAACATCCGCGCCGCCGGCAAGGATGAGGCGGTGAAGCTGACGCCGCCGATCCGCATGACGCTGGAACGCGCGCTGGCCTGGATCCAGGACGACGAGCTGGTCGAAGTGACGCCGAAGACCATCCGCCTGCGCAAGCTCTATCTCGACCCGAACGAGCGCAAGCGTTTTGAGAAGTCGGCGAAAGTGGTCGGCGCGGCGTAAGGCCATTTCTTCTCAGCGATTGTGAGGAAGGGAGCACGCGCGTGCTTCCTCCCATTTTACTTTACCCGCCGGCAGCCGAGATGATGGCCTCGCGATCGGATTCGCGGGCCAGATCGATGCGCATCACCGTTCCCGCTCGAGCCGGCTTGCGCAAGGCTTTGGACCCATCCGGATCAACGACCAGCAGTCTCTTCGCGTCCCAGGCCTGGAGCCGCGATCGCGAGATGTCGAGTTCACCGGCGAGCAACCGGTCGAGCCGCAGCGCTGTCGGCATTTCGAGCCTGAGCTGGAGCCCTAGAGCGGTGGTGTTTTCCGGCCTCTCCCCGAGCACCTGCTTGTGAACGGCGGCTTCAGGAAACTCCTCGACGCGCCCGACCCTGCTTCGCAGTGCGACAGCATCGAAAGCATGGCGACGCGCCAGGGCCGGGTCGTTGCTTTCGAGTGCCTGCAGCAGCGCAGACTCGATATCGCGGCGGTTGCACCGCTCCAGAATACCGAAATTCCAGGAATTGTCGCAATCGACGCAGCGATAGATCAGCCACGCATCGATGCGTTTACCATTGGCGTTGACGCGGAATTTCCCGCTGCTGTGGTAAGCCTTCAGGCTGTTGCAACGGTTGCAGTTGATGTGCGGTCGAGGTGCGGTTTTGGGTGCGATCGTCCAGCGGATACGCAGTGTCGAAGACATGCCGAAAAGCCCTTCCCGTCGGGAAGTTCGTCAGATCGGCGATGTCGAGATGCCCATGCGGGCACGGCGTGGCGAGAGGCTGCGGTGGTCGGGAATCAGATGTCGCGGGTGGCAAAACGCGACAGCGGTTCAGCAGTGCCAAACCGGTCTCGAACCGCCGCCCTGAGGAACACATTATATGAAACAGACGCTGCGAATGCGGCGCCATGCATTGTGTCGGGGGAGTTGACGAGACCGGCGGTTACGTAGGCAAAGTGAAGCTCGAAATTGTGTCGGGACGAAACTTCTAGCCGCGCGGTGTCAAGCCGGCAAGCCTCTTCCTTGACCGATGCTACCGCCGGTGGAACGCTTCCGCTACAATTGAACTGATCAACGTCTCAAGCAAAGATCCCGGTCATGCAAGTCACCTCGCTTTTGATCTTCGCCGCCGCCCTTTTCGTCGCCGCGGGCTCGCCCGGCCCGTCGATTGCCGCCCTGGTGGCGCGGGTTATCGCAAAGGGCTTTCGCGACGTGTTTCCATTCCTGCTCGCCATGTGGATCGGCGAGGCCATCTGGCTGTCGCTGGCGGTGTTCGGGCTGGCGGTGGTGGCGCAGACCTTCCATCTCGCCTTCGTCGTGCTGAAATGGGTCGGCGTCGCCTATCTCGCCTGCCTCGCCTGGAAGATGTGGACGGCCCCGGTCGAGGCGCGCGAAGGCGAGATGCCGCGCGAGGAGTCGGCCGTCAAACTGTTCTTTGCCGGCATGGCGGTGACGCTCGGCAATCCCAAGATCATGATGTTCTACCTGGCGCTGCTGCCGACCATCATCGATCTCGCCTCGGTGACGGTCGTCGGCTGGATCGAGCTGACGCTGACCATGGCCGTGGTTCTGGTCGCCATCGATCTGGCCTGGGTGCTGGCGGCAGCGCAGGCGCGAAAACTCTTGAAGAGCAGGCGGGCGATGAAGATCGCCAACCGCGTCAGCGCCACCACGATGGCCGGTGCCGCGGCGGCGATCGCGGCGCGATCCTGAGCCGGTGCATCAACCCATTTCGATGATCGGCGCGATCTCGACGCTGAAACCCGGGTCCTTCAGGATAGGACAATCCTTGGCCTTGGCGACGGCATCGTCGATGTCGTTCGCTTCGATGATTGTGTAACCGGCGGTCGGATTGCTGCCGCCATTGTTCTCGACCTTGCCGCCGGGCAGCACGGTCTTCGACATGCCGACCGGATTGCCACCGTCGACCACGGCCGAGCCAAGCTTGCCGTACCAGCCGTTCCAGGCATCCATCGCCGCTTGCCGTTCGGCCTCGTCGGTCGGCATCTTGCCGGAGCCGTGATAGACATAGAGAAATTTCGCCATGTTCTCCTCCGTTGATCTTCCGTTGATCGGCGGGCGTCGAACCGACATGCGGTCACGCCGCAGGGGCAATCATCGGACCAAACCGGCAAAGACGCAACGAGAATGCGAATCAATAATGTGAGGTCCGGTTGGCTCGCAACCGCCATGCTCTCACCGCGCCATCGCGTGGTATGTCGGTGAAGGCGCGCAGCTTCGTCTCATCGAAAGCGTAGGCCAAAAGCACATTGGGAACGAGGCCGAGCTTCTCCTCGCATTTGGCGAAATAGGCTTTCGTCGCTTCGCTGAGTTCCGCAGGCGCGAGGTCAAGTGCGACGATTTTGTCTTTTATGGCGGATTTTCTCCTCATTTTCGGTGACCCACCGGCGAATCCCGACATTTCGTCGCAAGCGGCCAAACCTTTGTCGCCAAATATCGGTCATCTGCTACCATAGTCGCAAAACATATGACGGGAGGGATTTAGCGACATGGCCGGCCTGAAATCTGCAAGCCAGTTGAAAAAGATAAGCACGGCCAAGGGCAGCGAGAAACCCGGCAGGCTTGCCGATTACCTGCTGGCCCGTGCGCCGGCCGAAGATGTCGCCGCCTATGAGGTCACCGCCCTCGAACGCGCAGCCGATCTCGCCGGACGCGCCGTCGCCAGGCACAAGAAGGGCGATTGCGTCGTCGCCATAGAGGTTGATTCCGGTGTCGTGCGCCAGGGCAGGCCGATGACGGTGATCACCGTCGTCAACGACAACATGCCGTTCCTGTTCGATTCCATCCTCGGCGAGATCACCGAGAGCGCCGGCGAACCGCTGCTGGTTACCCATCCGGTCATCGTCGTCAGGCACGGTAAGAGCGGCGTCGACGAAATCCTCGGCGATGGCGGCTTCGCCAAGGGCGATCACAGTCATGAACGGCTGAGCGTCATCCACGTCCATATCGGCCGTCTTTCGTCCGAGCAGGCCGAGGCATTGGCTGACCGGCTGAAGAAAATATTGGGCCAGGTGCGCGCCGCCGTCACTGACTGGAAGCCGATGCTGGCCCGCCTCGACCAGGCAATCTCCGAGTTCCGCTACGCTCCGGTGCCGCTCGACAAGGCCAACGTCACCGAAGCGATCGCCCTCCTCGAATGGCTGCGCGACGACAATTTCACCTTCCTCGGCATGCGCGAGTTCAAATATACCGGCGGCGAGAAGAGCGGCACCCTGGAGCGCACCGAAAAGCCCGGCCTCGGCATCCTCTCCGATCCCGACGTGCTGGTGCTGCGGCGCGGCACCGAAGCGGTGTCGACGACGCCGGAAATCCGCGCCTTCCTGCACGGGCCGGAACCGCTGATCGTCACCAAGGCCAATGCCAAATCGTCGGTGCACCGCCGCATCTATCTCGATTACATCGGCGTCAAGACCTACACCGCCAAGGGCGTGCTTGCCGGCGAGCTGCGCATTGTCGGCCTGTTCACCTCGACTGCCTACACGCGCTCGGTGATGAAGATCCCCTACCTCAGGTCGAAAGCCGAAACCATCATCGCCAAATCCGGTTTCAACCCTGAAGACCACTCCGGCAAGGCACTGATCAACGTGCTGGAGAGCTATCCGCGCGACGAGCTGTTCCAGGTTCCGGTGCCGATCCTGCGCAAGCACGCCGAAGCCATTCTGGGGCTGATCGAGCGGCCGCGCGTCAGAGCGCTGGTGCGCGCCGATCAGTTCGACCGCTTCGTCTCGATCCTCGTCTTCGTGCCGCGCGACCGCTACGACAGCGTCGTACGCGAGAAGATCGGCACCTATCTCAAGACCGTGTTCCAGGGCCGGCTGTCGGCCTACTACCCGGCCTTTCCGGAAGGCGGGCTGGCGCGCGTCCATTTCATCATCGGCCGTTCCGGCGGCAAGACGCCGAAGGTCGACCAGGCGACGATCGAGGCAGCGATCCGCGCCATAGTGCGGACCTGGGACGACATTCTGCGCGAGACCGCGGCCGAGACCGGCGCCGATGCGGCGCTCACGGCGATCGCCTCGCGCTTCTCGGGAAGCTATCGCGACAGCTTCTCACCGGCGGAGGCGCTGGCCGATGCCGGGCGCATCGCCAGGATCAGCGCGGCCAATCCGATCGCCATAGACTATTATCGTCATGCCAACCAGGAACCGCATCAGGCGGCGCTGAAGATCTATCACCATGGCAGCCCGGTGGCGCTGTCGCGACGGGTGCCGGTGCTGGAGAACATCGGTTTCCGCGTTATCAGCGAGCGCACCTTCGAGGTTGGGGACGAGGCTTCCGGCATGATCAATAGTGATCAGCCGGGCATGGTCTTCATCCACGACATGGAACTCGAAAACAGCTACGGCAAGCCGATCGACCTTGGCGACCGCGGCGCGCTGTTCGAAGACGCGTTCCTTTCCGTCTGGCGCGGCGACATCGACAATGATGGCTATAACGGCCTTGCCCAGACCGCCGGCCTGTGGTCGGGCGAGATTTCCATCCTGCGCGCCTACGGCCGCTATCTGCAGCAGGCCGGCATCCCGCAAAGCCAGGATTTCATTGCCGCCGCGCTCAACCGCTATCCGGAGATCGCGCGCGGCCTGCATGAGCTGTTCGTCGCCCGCCTCGGACCGACGGCGCAGACGGAAGGGGCGGTCGCGGCCAGGCACCTCAAGGCCAAGATCAGGGATGCGCTGGAAGAGGTTCCCAACATCGACGACGACACCATTGTCCGTCGCTACCTCAACCTGATCGAAGCCTCGCTGCGCACCAATCATTTCGTTCCGGATCTGAAGGAGAAGGGCCAGTCGCTGGCGATCAAGCTCGATTCGCAAGCGGTCGACGGCCTGCCGGCGCCGCGGCCGTGGCGGGAGATCTTCGTCTACGGCTCCGAAGTCGAGGGCGTGCATCTGCGCTTCGGCCCGGTCGCGCGCGGCGGCCTGCGCTGGTCGGACCGCGCCCAGGACTACCGCACCGAGGTGCTCGGCCTGGTCAAGGCCCAGCAGGTCAAGAACGCGGTGATCGTGCCGGTTGGCGCCAAGGGCGGTTTCTATCCGAAGAAGCTGCCGATGGGCGCCGGCCGCGACGCTATCTTCGAAGCCGGCGCGTCCGCCTACAAGAATTACGTCTCCAGCCTGTTGTCGATCACCGACAATATCGGCCTGGACGGCGTCATTCCGCCGGCTGAGGTCGTGCGGCGCGACCAGGACGACCCCTATTTCGTCGTCGCCGCAGACAAGGGCACGGCGACCTTCTCCGACACCGCCAATGCCATCAGCGAGAAGCATGGCTTCTGGCTCGACGACGCTTTCGCCAGCGGCGGCTCGGCCGGCTACGACCACAAGAAGATGGGCATCACCGCCAAGGGCGCCTGGGAAGCGGTCAAGCGGCATTTCCGCGAGATGAACCGCGATATCCAGGCCACACCCTTCACCGTTGTCGGTGTCGGCGACATGTCGGGCGACGTGTTCGGCAACGGCATGCTCCTGTCCGAGCAGACCCGGCTGATCGCCGCCTTCGACCATCGTGACATCTTCATCGATCCCGCTCCCGACATGGCGGTTTCGATGGCCGAGCGCCGGCGCATGTTCGCCCTCGCCCGTTCGAGCTGGCAGGACTACGACAAGACAAAACTGTCCGAAGGCGGCATCATCGTCTCGCGCAGCCAGAAATCGATCACGCTGCCGCCGGCCGCGGCCGCGGCGATCGGCCTCGGCAAGACGACCGCCTCGCCGGTCGAGATCATGAGCGCCATCCTCAAGGCGCCGGTCGACCTTTTGTGGTTCGGCGGCATCGGCACCTATCTCAGGGCATCGACGGAAAGCAACCAGGACGCTGGCGATCGCGCCAACGATGCCATTCGGGTGACTGCGCTCGAAGTGCGCGCCAAGGTCATCGGCGAGGGCGCCAATCTTGGCGCGACGCAGCGGGCCCGCATCGAGTTCGGGCTGAATGGCGGGCGCTGCAATTCCGACGCCATCGACAATTCGGGCGGCGTCAACTGCTCCGACGTCGAGGTCAACATCAAGATCGCGCTGGCTTCCGCCATGCGCAAGGGGGCGCTGACCCGCCCCGCGCGCAACAAGCTTCTCGCCGAAATGACCGACGAGGTGAGCGCGCTGGTGCTGTCCAACAATTACGAGCAGACGCTGGCGCTGTCCCTTGCCCGCAAGCGCGGCCTTGCCGATATCGCCCATCAGAGCCGTTTCATGGCAGCGCTCGAGGCGCGCGGCCTGCTCGACCGAAATGTCGAAGCTCTGCCGTCGCCGGCAGCCCTTGCCGAGCGCGAGACGCGCGGCGAGCCGCTGACCAGGGCCGAGCTCGGCGTGCTGTTGGCCTATGCCAAGATCGTGCTGTTTTCCGACATCGTCGCCAGCGACGTGCCGGACGATCCGCATTTCGACCGTGACCTGATGGGCTATTTTCCGGACCGTATGACGAAGAAATTCGCGGCCGAAATCCATGGCCATCGCCTGCGCCGCGAAATCATCGCCCGTGTCGTCGCCAATGATCTGGTCAATCGCGGCGGCTCCCCCTTCGTCAACAGGCTGCAGGAAGCAACCGGCCGCAGCACGGCCGACGTGGTCCGGACCTTCGCTGTGGTGCGCGACGGCTTTGGCTTGCCGGCGCTCTATCGCCAGATCGACGCGCTCGACAACCAGATCGACGGACAGGTGCAGCTCGACCTTTATCAAGCCGTCAGTCGGCTTACCTATGTCGCCAGCGGCTGGTATCTCAAGAACGATACCAGCACCGCTCCGCTCGGCCAACGGATCGCCGAATTGCAGAACGCCCGCAAGGCACTGGAGCCGAAGCTCACTTCGTTGCTTCCGGCGTTCTCGCGCGAGCGGATAGAGGAGCGACGGCATGGTCTGGCTAAGGGCGGCGCGCCCGAACAGCTGGCAGAACATCTGGCGCTGACCGATGTGGTCGGCGTCGTGCCAGACATCGCGCTGACGGCCCGAACGGCCAACGCCGACATCATCGCCGCCGCCAAGGCGTTTTTCGCGGTCAGCGATGCCTTCCGCATTCCGCGCGTCGAGGATGCGGCGCGCTCGATCGCGCCGTCCGACTACTACGATCAATTGGCGCTTTTCCGCGCCACCGACATGATCGGCGCAGCCAGGCGCGGCATCGCCGTGGCGGCGCTCACCGGCCATGCCGGGGCGGCGGACCCGGTGGCGGCATGGCTGGAGGCCGGCGGCGAGAGGGTCGGGCGCATCCGCGAGCGGCTGCAGGCGCTGACCGAGGGCGGCGACATCACCGTGTCGCGGCTGTCGGTGGCATCGGGGCTGATCAGCGACCTGACGGCGCTGTGAGAAGTCTTCCACATCGCGCGCGATTGCCGGCAGGAACTGCGCTATAGAGCGAAACGGTGCCCCACGTGGGGCGCCGTTCGTGGGAGGGCATATGGCCGAAATAGCAGTGCAGCGAGCGCCGGAACGCGGCATCTGGGGATGGATGCTGTTCGACTGGGCAGCACAGCCGTTCTTCACCGTCATCACCACCTTCATCTTCGGTCCTTATTTCGCTTCGCGCATGGTTCTGGATCCGGCTGCCATGCAAGCTGCCGAGGCAGCCGGTCCAGCCGCAGTTGAAGCTTACGTCGAATCCCAGCATCTACTTGGCCTGACGGTCTGGGGTTGGAGCATCGCCGCGGCGGGACTGGTCATTGCCGTTTTGTCGCCCATACTCGGCTCGATCGCAGACCAGACCGGCCCGCGAAAGCCGTGGATCGCGTGCTTTGCCGCGATCAAGATCACGAGTCTTTGTTTGCTCTGGTTTGCCGCGCCGGGCTCAAATCTGTTTCTTATCGCGGCTTTGTTTTCGCTGGCGTCGGTGGCGGCGGAATTCTCGACGGTATTCAACGATTCGATGATGCCGCGCCTGGTTCCGAAGAGCGAAATCGGCCGCATCTCGAATATGGCCTGGGGTCTTGGCTATCTCGGCGGCATGATCGCGCTGATCTTCGTCGTCGCCTTCATGGCGGGTTTGCCGGAGACCGGCAAGACGATCGTCGGTCTCGACCCGCTCCTCGGTCTCGACCCGATCTTCGGCGAAGACGCTCGGGCGACCGGACCACTGTCGGCTGGCTGGTACTTGCTGTTCATCCTGCCGATGTTCTTCTTTACCCCGGATGCCGCCAAAGGCATTCCGATCGGGCCGGCGGTGCGCGAGGGGCTGTCGGAGCTGAAGTCGACACTGGCCGAAGTGCGCCAGCGCAGCGGCATCTTCCGCTTCCTGGTCGCCCGCATGATCTATCAAGACGGCGTCAATGCGCTGCTTGCGCTGGGAGGACTTTTCGCGGCAGGGATGTTCGCCTGGTCGATCACCGAGATCGGCCTGTTCGGCATCATCCTCAACGTCGTTGCCATCGTCGGCTGCTGGATCGCCGCCCGTCTCGACACGGCGCTCGGCTCCAAGGCCGTGGTGATGATTTCGCTGGTTATGCTGTCTGTCGCGACAATCGGCATCGTCTCGACCGGACCGGGTTTCACGCTGCTCGGGATGCTACAGCTCTCCACCGCCGATTCGGGCGGCCTGTTCGGCACGGTGGCGGAAAAGGCCTACATTCTTTACGGCTTGCTGATCGGCCTTGCCTTCGGGCCAGTACAAGCCTCGTCACGCTCCTACATGGCGCGTAGCGTCACCGCGGCCGAATCGGGCCGCTATTTCGGCATCTATGCGCTGGCCGGACGGGCGACCAGCTTCCTCGCGCCGTTTCTGGTGTCGACCATAGGCTGGGTAAGCGGTTCGCAACGGCTCGGCATGGCTGTAATCGTGCTGTTCCTCGGTGTCGGCCTGGCGATCCTGGTCCGCACGCCGTATCCGGCAGACAACCCGACGGCGGAGTGAGCTTACCCTCCCCCTTGTGGGGAGGGTCGACCCGCGAAGCGGAGCGGGGTGGGGTGGCGCTACCCCGTCTCACGAACTTTAGTTGTGTGCGTCAAGTTCTGCAAAAATGGCGTGGCATTCAGCGGTGACGTTGGCGTGTCCGCCGCGCAGCCCCCGT
>NZ_JBVVQO010000010.1:0-174555 GCF_055811215.1 Mesorhizobium sp. WSM4819 | reverse complement strand
GCCTCGGTCGCCGGCCTGCTGGTCACCACCGAAGCCATGATCGCGGAGGCTCCGAAGAAGGAGTCGGCTGGCGGCGGCATGCCAGGCGGCATGGGCGGCGGCGGCATGGGCGGCATGGGCGGCATGGATTTCTAAGAAATCCATCAGCCTTCATTTACGGAAAGGGCGGCCGAGAGGTCGCCCTTTTCATATGACCAATGGTCTTCCAAGAAGGTCGAGACTCACGTGCTATCACTAAAAAAGCGACGTTGAATCACCCCAAAATGTGTATTATGTTACACGGAGCGCTCTTATGGAACGCGGCAGCCGGAAGCTGATCAAACTGCTTGAGGAGGACGGGTGGTTTGAGATCGGCATCACCGGCTCGCATCATCATTTCAAGCATCCAACGAAACCTGGAAAAGTGACAATTCCCCACCCTCGTAAAGATATACCGATTGGCACGGTTCGGGCGCTGATGAAGCATGCGGGGCTGCTCAACAAAGCAAGATAAGAAAATGCGCTACATCGCCTTTATTCGCAAAGATCCTGATAGCGTCTATGGCGTCGACTTTCCCGATATGCCCGGCTGCATTTCGGCTGGCGACACGATAGACGAGGCTGTGCGCAACGCTGTCGAGGCGCTTTCCGGTCATGTGCGAATGCTGGAGGCCGACGGCGATCCGGTGCCTTCCCCTCGCGATTTCGATGCGATTGCAAATGATCCAGAACTTGCGGAGGAACGCGAGGGCGCTATGACGACGGTCGTTCCGCTGATCCGTGACCGTGGTTCCACAACGCGTATCAATGTATCCTTCGATCTCGGCCTGCTTGAAGCTATCGATGCCGCGGCGCGTGAACGGGGACAAACCCGCTCCGCCTTCCTTGCTTCGGCCGCACGCAAAGAGATTGTTGACTAATTGTGCAGACGTGGGCGCTGGCGAGGCCGAGCCTGTCAAGCTCAGACAAGCAGTATCAGTTCGCCGTGACGGCGACTTCTTTGGCCGGCAAAGCACTCTCTATCAGCGCGGCGACTTCATCGGCCACCGCCAGCACCGGGGCGCGGTCGCGGCTGGCGCGCGCGATCACCATCAGCCCTTCCAGCGATGATTCGACAAGCAGCGCCAGGGCGCGGGCGCGGCGCTCGGGCACCCCTGCCCTGACGAAGGCCGCTTGCAGCAGGCCTACCCATTGCTCGAAAGCCGACCGGCACAGTTCGGCCAGTTCCGGCACGTCGGCCGGCGAGTCCAGCACCACGGGTGCGATCGGACAGCCAAGCGTGAACTGGTTGTCCTCCAGCATGCGTGCGACCGACTGGTAGATGTGGTGGACAGCCACCGCCGGATCTTTTTCGGCGGCCAGCTCTTCGCCAAGCCATCGAGACACCTTGTCCACGCTGTCGCGCGTCACCTCGATGACCAATTGGTCCTTGCCGCCCGGAAAATGAAAGTAGAGCGATCCTCTTGGCGCACCGGAGGCGCTCAAGATGTGGTTGAGCGAGGTGCCGTGATAGCCGCGCTGCCTCAGCAGCAGCGCCGTCGCCTCGATGATGCGGATGCGGGTGTCGTTCGCCATGTCAACCTCTGTCAGGAGTGAGCACTATAGGCTTGCGCCGAATATGACAATCGGTCTATATAATATGTAGATCAGTCTATATATTCGGCGCCATTCCATCGAAGAGGAGAACGACAAAATGACCATTCGTGAAGCAGAGGCCCAATGGCAGGGTTCGTTGAAAGAAGGCTCGGGCCGGCTGCGGCTCGGCAGCGGCGTCTTCGAAGGCGCCTATTCCTTCCCATCGCGCTTCGAAAACGGTCCCGGCACGAATCCCGAGGAACTGATTGCGGCGGCGCATGCCGGCTGCTTTTCAATGGCGCTGAGCGCCATACTGGGCAGCGGCGGCCATGTCCCCGTACGGATTCACACCGTCGCCAAGGTGCATCTCGGCACGAGCACGGCAGGACCGACGCTCACCCGCATTGACCTTGAAACGGAAGCCGAAATCCCGGGCCTGGCGCCCGAGGAATTCCAGCGCCTTGCCCAATCGGCGAAAGCAACTTGCCTCGTTTCCCGGGCTTTGGCAGGCGTGGCTGATATCAGGCTCAGGGCCGACCTCGTCACGGCCGCCGCTACGGAAAAATGAAATCAGGAGGTACCGAGATGAAACGGGATAGCATCATTGTCGTCCATCCCGACGACCAATCCAGACAGACGGCCGATATCATCCGGCGCTTCAACGACGTGTTCCAGCTTCATGATCCGTCGGCGCTCGCCGAGCTGGTGGCCGAGGACTGCGTCATCGAAAACACCGTGCCGGCGCCGGATGGCGCCCGCCATGCCGGCCGTGAGGCATGCATGCGGCTGTGGTCGGCGATCGCCAGCGAACCCGGCACCTGTTTTGACATCGAGGAGACGTTCGTCGCCGGTGAACGGGCGACAATCCGCTGGCGTTACTGGCCTGCCGACGGCAACTCCATCCGTGGCGTCAATCTGATGCGCGTAGCGGACGGGCTGATCGTCGAAGCGATGGGATACGTCAAGGGCTAGCGCCAACAGGCGCTACCGCTCGGTCAGCGCCAGTTTTGCGCGAGCGCGACGAAGGCGCCGGCGAAGGTGCGGCGCATCCTGGTTCTGCAGCAGGGTGTGTCCATGACCCGCAGCGGAAGTTCGCTCGTCCTCGATTGGACTTTGATTTTGGGAGTTGATTTGCTGCAATTCAATAAGAATGCTACCAGATTTAGTCGTCAATATTTTTTTGCCGATCAGCGATCAGCCTGCCAAAACGTAGGGCGCGTTCGTCCGTCGCGAAGTCCATCTCGGATTAGCGGGCGCGAGTTAGCGCTACCGGATATGTGCACATCCAGATGAGCATCGCGAGGTTCGGCGGCATAGGTGCGGCCCCGTAGCCTCAAATCCCGCTTGCATGCATGAACAGCCACCACGGGCACCGGCCAGCGCGGCGTTGAAGATAACGCAACGCACATCCAAACCCAAGGAGATCGTCATGAATGATATTCAGGAGCGCGGCGAAGCCGCAATCGCAACCCCGTCAGCGCGAAGGGTCGACATCAAGCTCGAAGTCGCCGTCATCCCCGTTTCGGACGTCGATCGAGCCAAGCGATTTTACGGCGGCTTGGGTTGGCGGCTCGACGCCGACATCACAGGCGACGAATTTCGTGTCATCCAGTTTACGCCTCCGGGCTCCTCGTGTTCGATAGTCTTCGGCTCAGGGGTCACCCCAGGGCCCTACGCCCGGGTCGAGCTCGATGTCCTCAAAAGCGTTGGCGAGCTCGTCGTGTCAGACATCGAGGCAGCGCGCGCCGAACTCGCCGATCGCGGTGTCGACGTGAGCGAGGTTTACCACTATGCCGGCAGTGAAGGCCGTGTCAGCGGTCCGGACCCTGAGCGGCGCAGCTACTCCTCGTGGGCCTCCTTCAGCGATCCGTCCGGAAATGTCTGGCTGTTGCAGGAGGTCACTGCGCGAGCGCCCGGCCGCGTCGACGCTGACGACACCACGTTTGTCTCGCCGGCCGAACTCGCGGCCGCGCTCCGGCGTGCGTCTGCGGCCCATGGCGAGCACGAGAAGCGGACAGGCGGCCAGCGTGATGAGAACTGGCCGGACTGGTATGCCGAGTACATGGTGGCCGAGCAGGCTGGCAAGCCGCTGCCGCTGTAAGGATGGATCACGACGTCATTTGAAGCAGCATCGACGCAATAGTAACACTTTGATCGGGGAGCCAGCGCCCTCGGCGGCTCGATCGAAGTGCAGGGCGTGCGCATCCCGGTACCAACCACGCTTTGAGGCATTTGTTTCTCGGGCAGATGCGCTTGCAAGCGACCGTGCTCTTATCTTCGGGCGCCGAGCGGCCTCCATCTGGCGCTATCTCATGGCCGACGGCAACTCGCTGCGCGGCGTCAACCTGATGCGCGTCGGGAACAGGCGGATCGTCGAGGCGATGGCTACATGAAGGGATAGCACCGGCGGCTCTACCGCTCGGTCAGCGCCAGTTTTGCGCCGAGCGCGACGAAGGCGCCGGCGAAGGTGCGGCGCATCCAGGTGAGCACCATCGGCCGCGACACGACATGGCTGCGGATCGAGGCGGCGAAGATGCCGTAGCCGACAAAGACGACGAAGGTCAAAAGCATGAAGACGGTGCTGAGTTCCAGCATCTTCGACAGCGCATGCGGTTCGGTGGTGCTGACGAACTGCGGCAGGAAGGCGAAGAAGAAAATCGACAGCTTCGGGTTGAGGATATTGATGAGGATGCCTGAGGTGATCACCTTGCCGGTCGTGCGCGGCGCGACATCCTGCCCGACGTTCAAGCTGCCGCTCTCCTTCAGCGTGTTCCACGCCATGTAGAGCAGATAGGCGACGCCCAGATATTTCAGCGTCTCGAAGGCGAGCGCGCTGGTGTGCAGCAGCGCCGCCAGACCGGTGATGGCGGCCGCGATGTGCGGAATGATGCCGAGCGTGCAACCAACAGCCGCGATGATGCTGGCGCGCGCGCCACGCGAAAGTCCGGCGCTCAGCGTATAGAGAACGCCGGTGCCGGGCGAAGCCACGACGATCAGCGACGTCAACAAGAATTCGATGCTCACGATGCGTCCTCCGGTGACCTGCCGCCGGCAAGGTGGCCAGCGAAACGCGCGGGCACAAGCCAGCCCGAAGACCGTTAGTGCCTCATTTCGAATTTCGGGTCACGACCCAAGGCGGTATCCCTCGGCGGGATTTTAATCCAACTCCCGTAGGCGACGTTTGTCAGAATCGTCAGCTCGTTTCCTAAGGCAAACCTTGCACAGCTGGCCCTGCCGTCATCGCATTGGCCTGACTTTGGACACCACCTTCACTGCGAACGAGGCCAGTCCGGTGCCAGTCCGGAACACTTCTTGACCCGATGCCGTGTAAGCTACAAACTTGTCCTTGCGCCGTGACCACCTCTCCTGAAGCGGGATAATCGTCATGTGTCACAAATCCTTTGGATCGCAGGAGCTGACGAAAGGCAAGGTTGCGGCGCATGCCCTGTCCTGCGCCGCTGTGTTGTTCTTTGTTGCGCGCCCGGTTTTCACGATGCTTCGCTCTGGCAGACAAATGCTTGCGGCGGCTCTCCTGCTTGGACTTTGCGCCAGCGCGAGCGCCGATGACGTGCTTTTCGAAAACGTCCGTATCTTCGACGGGAAGGGCGCCGCACTTTCGGCTCCGTCGAGTGTGCTGGTGCAGGGCAAGCTGATCGCGCGGATTTCGACAAGTCCCATCGCGGCCGAGGGCGCGCAGCGCATCGCCGGCAACGGGCGAACGCTGATGCCGGGGCTGATCGATGCGCATTGGCACGCAATGCTGATTGCATCCACCCCGGCAGAGGCGATGGGCGACATCGGCTTCGCCAATCTTGCGGCCGGCGACGAGGCGAGGGATACGCTGATGCGCGGCTTCACCACCGTTCGCGACGTGGGCGGGCCGGTGTTCGGCCTCAAGCGCGCGATAGATCAAGGCATCGTCGCGGGACCGCGCATCTATCCGTCCGGAGCCATGATCACCGTGACCAGCGGGCATGGGGATTTCCGCCAGCTCAGCGACTTGCCCCGGACGATCGGCGGCTTGTTCACCCCCATGGAGAGGAACGGCGGCAGCATAGTCGTGGACAGCCCCGACGAGGTGCGTTTGCGTGCCCGCGAGCAATTCATGCAGGGGGCCGCGCTGCTGAAGCTGACAGCGGGCGGTGGAGTGTCGTCGCCCCACAGCCCGCTCGACGTCACCACCTTCACCGAGCCCGAACTGCGGGCCGCCGTTGAAATTGCCGAGAATTGGGGCACCTACGTCGCCGCGCACGCCTTCACCTCGGATGCGATCCGGAAGGCTGTCGCGGCTGGCGTCAAGTGCATCGAACACGGCTTCCTCATGGACGAGGCAACCGCCAAGCTGATCGCCGAAAAGGACGTTTGGCTGAGCTTGCAGCCGCTTCCCGAATTGATGAGGACAGGCCTCCGAGAGGGTTCGGTCGAGCGAGCCAAGGCCGATGAGGTGTGGCCGGGCATCGGCAGGACCTACGAACTCGCGAAGAAATACAAGATCAAGACGGCATGGGGCACCGATGTCCTGTTCTCCCGCGCGCTGGCGAAGCAGCAGGGAGCAATCCTGGCGTCGCTTGTGCGTTGGTACACGCCTGCCGAAGCGCTCGTCATGGCGACCGGGACCAATGCCGAGCTGCTCGCGCTGTCGGGCCTTCGCAATCCCTATCCGGGAAAGCTCGGCGTGATCGAAGAGGGCGCGCTCGCCGACCTCCTGCTCGTCGAAGGCAATCCGCTGGAGAACCTCGACCTGGTGGCCGATCCTGCCAACAACTTCAAAATCATCATGAAGGACGGCCTGATCTACAAAAACACGCTGACTCAGTGAGGAACGACTGAGCCGCCCGTCTCTACTCGACGCATCCGATGGCCTGGCCGCAGAGCGCTGGAAATGCACAGCCCAGCGACAGGAATGGCCGCTTCCCACCCGAGGTGGAAATTCAAACTGAGACCTATCGAGGCCCGTTGTCAGGGCGCCGGCAGACCATGCGCCTTGCGCGCCATCAGGCAGTCGTCGCCACCGGGCATGCAAGCGCGGCAGACGTCCGGCCGGACCTCGTAGATGCCGCAAATGGTCGACTTGCCGACCTCGCCGGAAAGTGCCGAGCAGCGCACGCCGTCGCAGCGCATGCCGGCTTCGTCGGCAGCCACATAGTCTTGCGGGATCCGGTCGAGCTGCGCGTCATCTTCGGTCGAGAAGCGCGGCCATTCGGCCGAATAGGAACAGCAGGCGCCACAGCTCTGGCAGTCGAAGAGAGGGGCGGCGCGCTCCTCCAGTGACGAAAAGTCCCCGGCGCTCGCCAGGGCGAGCAGCCCTGAGGCAACGGGATTCTGGTCGGCGCTTCGCGGCAAGGGCGCTATTTTTTCTTCCTGGTCTTGCGCGACGCCACGTCCGCCGGCGACTTGAACAGGTCGGTCGCTGCCTCGGCGGCGACATCGGCTTTCGGCGCGGCGGCCGGCTTGGCCAGCTTTGCGGTGGCAGCGGCTGCTGCCGGCTGATCCTTGGCGGAAAATTTTATGGCCATATCAATCCTCGTCGGAGAAACGCGATGATGGCGCATTCGGGTTGCGAAGCCGGCCGATCAGCGCCGAGACCGCCGTGATGTTCATTTCCTCGGGCGACCAGTTCCTGGCCTCCTCGATGTGCCGGGGTGCCAGTTCGCGATGCGTGCTGCCGCTATAGGCGGCATCCTGATGGGTGACGCGCTCACGGGTCTTGGCATTTTCGCGGACATACTCGATCAGATAGTTCGGGCATTCGGAGCGACCACGCACGCCGAGCCTGACCTGGGCATCGCCATGGGCGCGCTTGCAGCGCTCGAGCTTTTCGAGCACGCGCCGGACATACTCGACTGGCTTGTCGAGGGCTCCCACGACATCGGCGATGGTCGAATCGGCGGCGATCGCCTCTTGCGGGACGCGCTTGGTGGCCATCAGCGTTTGCCCACGCGCTTCGGCGCGGCCGCGAGCGCGGCGGCTGCAGCCAGCTCGTCAGCTTCCTTTTCCAGGCGCAGTTCGCGCAGCCGCGCGGTCTTGGCTTCCCGGGCCTGGCTGACAGCATCCTGCTCGGAAATAATGCGGTTGAGCGACATGGACTGGGTCTGGGTCTTGCTGAAGATGGATTCGGCGTGGTCGCGGGATTTCTTCGAAGTGGCGGTCAAGGTTTTTCTCCCGGTTCGGAGCGTAATGGCGAAAATGGCGAGACCGGTCTTTCGACCAGGACCACGCACAAAGCAATACGGCAGTCGATTTCAAATTGCTGGAGCATCCTTAGCACGTTCAAGCGAACGCGCGGTGCTCTTTTCGAACTTTTGCGGCGCCCGAAACGCAAAAGGCCAGGCATTGCCTGACCTCCGCTGGAGCGCCGCGCGTCCGGTTGAACGCGCGTGCACTTGCTCATTCTGCGCATGATCCTTTCCGGAAACCGGTGTTTCCGGGACCATGCGCTGGAATTAGCCGTTCACCGGTGCCAGTACATCCGTGGTCACCGGCGAGGCTGATTCCGTTTTAGGCCGCCTTCAACTGATCGGCGGACATCTTGCCCGACTTGTTGTCGCGGACCATCTCGTAGCCGAGCTTCTGGCCCTCGACGATGTCGCGCATTCCGGCGCGCTCTACGGCCGAGATGTGGACAAAAACGTCGGCCGAGCCGTCGTCAGGCTGAATAAAACCGAAACCCTTGGTGGCATTGAACCATTTAACTGTGCCTGTGCTCATAACGAACCCTTTCCGTGGCAAATATTCGTTCGCCGTCATGCGAATGCACAACAGCGTTTGTCTCGATTTTGATGGGGGAAGTTCGTCAAAGGCGCGCCTGGACACGCGGATAACAAAAGTCGGTCAAACAAATATCGACGAATTGCTTTTAGACTTCTTTTGGCGCCGTGTCAATTTTTTGCTTTCGCCGTCTACTTTCGTCGTCGGCGGGCCGATGGCGGCACGCTGGCTGCGCAGGCAATTCGACGGCGGATCTGACGCCGAAAACCGGGCCCAGCGCCAGCTGTTAAAAATGTAAAAAAATCGCGCCATGCCGGGAACCATCTTGGCATCCGTGCATTTTAAATATCGCCAGCAGTTCATGAGAGCAATCTCAGGAAAGGCTGACACAAAGGACGCCTCCCGTGCAATAAAACGCGCGAGGGGCGTTCTTTTATGCCGAGTAGCAATCGCCATGGCGGTCAGGGCCAAAGGCCGTACCTGTTGATTGACCGACGAGGCAGGGCTCCGGAACCGAAAACCCAGCCACCCGTTTCCCAAACAGCAGATTGATTCCGGGAGATGCGGCCATGGTGAACAAGAGTCAGATTGCGGGCCTAGCCAAGCAGCTCAGGGCTCGGTGAAGAAAGCCGCCGGCAAGGCCACCGGCAACAGGCGCGTCCAGGCTGAAGGCGTGGCCGACAAGATCGCCGGCAAAATGCAGAAGGCCTATGGCGACATCAAGGACAAGTTCAGGAAGGTGATCTGACCCCTGCGCTGCTGTTTCGATAGCGATGAGGAAAGCGGTTTAGCGGTCAGCTCTATGCTTCAGTTGCCGTTAGAAATTCAGGCTCTTTGAGAAAGCGTTGGTGAAGGCGATCTCGCCATGGTCGCCAACGGCTTCGCCAAGCGCCACGTCCATGCTGTCGCCGCTCACCCGCGCCAGCGCGAAGCCGCCCATATAAGCGGCCTTCGGCTTGAACAGGTCGAGCCCATCGCCGCGGTAGATCATCGCTGTCTCGTGCTGGTGGCCATGGAAGATGCCGATGACGTTGTAGCCCTTCAGCGCCGCCAGCAGCGCCTGCCGGTCCGCCTCGCTCCACCAGTGCGGCGCACCAGCGCCTTCATCGTCGAAGGTTCCTTTGGCGGCATCCCACCGTTCGATCGAGAAAACATCCCAACCATAGTGCTGGAACAGGATGACGGGGCGGCCGTCCGCTGCATAGGTCGCCAGATCCTGCTTCAGCCATGGCAGGCCGGAGACCGCGCCGTGGCCGGTGTCGCCGGCGAAACGGTGCGTCTGGACGAGATGCAGGCCGCCCCAGTCCCACGAGTAGCAGTCGGTGTCGACATCGTAACTGGTCACCGGCACCGGCGGCTTGAAGAACACGCCGGCACGATGGTTGACCTCGACATAGTCGCGCATTTCACGGCGGTACCAGTCGACGTGGTTAGGCGGGCCATTCTGGTCGAGATCGTGGTTGCCGAGGCCGACATAGACCGGCACATGCACGCGATCGGGGCCGACGCCCTGCTGGAAACGCTGGCTGAACTGGAGCAACTGTGTGCCTTCGCTGGGCTGGATGACCTGGCCGCCGCCGTCGTCGGTCATGTCGCCGCCGACGACGAGGCCGAGCGGCGTGTCGATGCGGCTGCCGGCTGAGCGCAGGCCGGTGGCGATGCCGTTGATTTCGGCCGGCCAGTGCTTCTCGCCAATGGCGTTCAACGCGGCGATACTGCGCAGCAAGGCGGCGTCGGTCTTGCCTTCCTGCTGGCAATTGGGGCTCAGCCCGCTGGCCATGCGGCAGGCATGGACATCGGCGACGAACAGGAAGGTGGCGTCGACAGGCGCAATGCGCTGTCCGGTCTGTCCGAGTGCCGGTCGCGCAAGGACGCCGGCCGCGGCCAACCCTGCTCCCTGCGTCAGGAAGCGTCGCCGGGAGAGTGATCCTGAGGAGATGCGATTCATGGCGTGAAATTCAGCACAGCCGGCGCCTCTTCGTCCAGTTGCCGCGAACGGTATGTCGACACGCTGCCGCAGGTCTGGCATTGCTTTCAGGTCAGGACTCAACTTGCGCGGGCAAACGCTATGAAGACTATAACCATCGCAACGGCACTTACCATCCTGGCGAGCGCCGCTTATGGTGCCGAGTGCATCGACGCCAAAGCCGCCAAGGCCGGCTTCATTCTCGAAAGGCCCGGCATCCACAGCGAGTTTCGACCGGCGGCGGGTGGAATGGTGTCGGTCGCCAACGAATACCAATCCCAATCGCCGCAGACGCAGTTTCTGTTCGGCGGTCTGATCGAGGTGTTTCGCGACAGCGAGACCGGTCAGCTTGCGATGATCCCGTTTTCGGATCTCAGAAAGCTGTTTCCGCTCAAGGCAGGGGCGAAAAGCAAGACCGTGTTCGTCCGCCTCGCAGCAAACAAACAGCCCAAGGGCACCGAGACGCTCGAGATCAGCGTCAAAGGCAAGGAGACGTTCAGCCTGGGCGACTGCAAATACAACGTGCTCGCCGTCAGGCTTACGATCAAGAACGAGGCCGGCAAGACACAGGATGAATTCACCGCGCTCTACGCGCCCGATCTGCAGGCCGTTCTGGCCAGGCGCTATGACGAGGGCACCAACGCCGAAAGCGTGGTCGGCTACCAGGTCATCAAACCGCTGCCGAATTAACTCCCGGCAGGGCAGAAGGCGACTGGCGCTCCGGCATCAAAAGGCTTTGTACTGCCGCAGCACCCTCCGACGTCGCTTCGCTCTTGCTGAGGAAACTCCCTGCTCCAGCGCGTTCAGGCAATCGCGCAGCACAGCAGAATCCTGCGTCGTCTTGGCCATCGACATGGCGCCGGAATAGGTCGCGACCGCGAGTGCCGCGAAACGCTGCGGATCGGTGTCCTGCTCCCTGCCCGCTTCCTGGTCGGCCCCGACCTTGTCGGCGATCGCCTGGCGCCACGCCGAAAAAATGCCGGCAAAGGCGGTGCGGAAATCCGGATCGGCAAGCGACAATTCATGCGCCAGGTTGTTGAGCGGGCAGCCGCGCACGAAACCCTGTTGCTCCAGTTCCGCGGCCACTGCCTCGAACACGCTGCGCACGCCCTCGCGCGTCGAGCCTGCCGCCTGCACCGGCGCGATCCATGTTGCTTCGACGGCCGCGGCGACCCGCTCCTCGATCACCGCCAGCGCCAGCGCCTTCTTGGTCGGGAAGTGATGATGCAGCGCGCCGCCGGTGACGCCTGCCGCGGCCATCAGGTCGCCGAGGCTGGAGGCATGGTATCCGCGCGCCTGAAACGAGGCTTCGGCGACATCGAGCACGCGTTTGCGCAGGCCTTCCGGGTCGTTGGTCCGTTTGCCGGGCTGCGCCTTTGGGCGAGCGGTCATCTCTGCTGACATTTTTCAACGATAGCAGATTGACAAAACAGGACAACCGGTCTGTTTATAAAACAGGATGAACGCCCTGTTTTGGAGATTGCGCGATGAGCCTGCCCCTGAATGCCGCGTCCAAATCCAGCCTCAACGCCTCGCCGGTCGTCGAGCTCAGGCAATACACGCTGAAACCTGGCCGGCGCGACACGCTGATCGGCATCTTCGACGGTCACCTCATCGAGGGTCAGGAAGCGGCTGACATGACCATCATCGGTCAGTTTCGCGATCTCGACCGACCTGACATGTTCATCTGGCTGCGCGGCTTCGAGGGTATGGAAGCGCGGAAAAATGCACTGACCGCGTTCTATGAGGGGCCCGTCTGGGCCGCCTGGCGCGACGCCGCCAACGCCACGATGATCTCCTCCGACGACGTGCTGTTGCTGAAACCGGCATGGCCCGGCGCCGGCTTCGATCTGTCGGGATCGCAACGAGCACCCTTGGATGGTTACGAAAAACCAAGCGGAGACAATCGCTTGTCGGATATTGTTGTCATCAAGATTCATCATCTGCGGCACGGCGCCGAAGCCGACTTCGCCAACCGCTTCAAAACCGACGCGATTGCTGTGTTGGCGGCACATGGCGCGCGGCCACTTGCTGCGTTTGTCTCCGAACATGCCGAAAACAGCTTTCCCCGCCTGCCGGTGCGATCAGGCGAAAATGTCTTCATCAGCGTCGCCGCCTTCGACAGCGCGGACGCCCATGCCCGCCACGAGGCAGTCCTTGCCAGTTCCCCGGAGTGGCAGGCATTCGAGCGGGATGCCCAGCCATGTCTGGCTAGATCGACCGAGACCTTGCGCCTATCTCCAACCTCACAGTCGCTGCTTGGGCGGTGAGAGGCGCTCCTTCAACCGATTTGCATCCTTGTCGCCCGCAATCTCCGCTTGAAGCCATTTGTGCAACGCGATAGGCCGTTTGCAAATTGCAATGCGGAGAGACATGTGAGCGCGCCAGAGACCAGAACCGAAACCGACACGTTCGGTCCCATCGAGGTCGCCGCCGATCGTTACTGGGGCGCGCAGGCGCAGCGTTCGCTGGGCAATTTCAAAATCGGCTGGGAAAAGCAGCCGGCGTCGATCGTTCGCGCGCTCGGCATCGTCAAGCAGGCGGCGGCCGAAACCAATATGGAGCTGAAGCGGCTCGACCCGGCCATCGGCAAGGCGATCATCGAAGCCTCTCAGGAAGTCATCGACGGCAAGCTGAACGATCATTTCCCGCTGGTCGTCTGGCAGACCGGCTCGGGCACGCAATCCAACATGAACGCCAACGAGGTGATCTCCAACCGGGCGATCGAACTGCTGGGCGGTGTCATGGGGTCGAAGAAACCGGTGCATCCGAACGACCACGTCAATATGAGCCAGTCGTCGAACGATACCTATCCGACGGCCATGCACATCGCCTGCGCCGAGTGCATCGTGCACGATTTGTTGCCGGCGCTCAGGCATTTGCACGCCGCGCTGGAGGCCAAGACCAAAGCATTCGCCCACATCGTCAAGATCGGCCGCACCCACACGCAGGACGCGACGCCCCTCACCCTTGGCCAGGAATTTTCGGGCTATGCCGCGCAGGTCGCCTCCTCGATCAAACGCATCGAGATGACGCTGCCCGGCCTGCAGGAACTGGCGCAAGGCGGCACGGCCGTCGGCACCGGCCTCAACGCGCCGGTCGGCTTTGCCGAGAGAGTGGCGGATCGCATCGCCGCGATCACCGGCATCGCCTTCGTCACCGCGCCAAACAAGTTCGAGGCGCTGGCGGCGCATGATTCCATGGTGTTCTCGCATGGCGCCATCAACGCCTGCGCCGGCGCCCTGTTCAAGATTGCCAACGACATTCGTCTGCTCGGCTCCGGCCCGCGCTCCGGCCTTGGTGAACTGTCGCTGCCGGAAAACGAGCCGGGTTCGTCGATCATGCCGGGCAAGGTCAATCCCACCCAGTGCGAGGCGATGACCCAGGTCTGCATCCAGGTGTTCGGCAACAATGCGGCCGTGACCTTCGCCGGCAGCCAGGGCCATTTCGAGCTCAACGTCTACAACCCGCTGATGGCCTACAATTTCCTGCAGTCGGTGCAACTGCTCGCCGACGCCTCCATCTCGTTCACCGACAATTGCGTCGTCGGCATCGAGGCGCGGGAAGACAATATCAAGGCCGCCCTCGACCGTTCGCTGATGCTGGTGACAGCACTGGCGCCGACCATCGGCTACGACAACGCCGCCAAGATCGCCAAGACCGCTCACAAGAACGGCACAACCTTGCGTGAGGAAGCGCTTGCCACCGGGCTGGTCAGCGAAGCCGACTACGACCGCCTGGTTCGGCCAGAGGAGATGACGCATCCGGGATGATCTTGCGCTCATCGCAAAAACTTTACTGCGGTGAACAATCTGTAACCAAATCTGCATCTTTGGTGAACAGTCTCCCTGCTTTATGTGGGTGGGCACCACAACCCCTCCCGGAGAGAGCCCATCATGTCCACCAACACGACCGTTGCCGGTTCCGGCACCGTTTCCAACGCCTCAGGCAGCATCCTGTTCGGCCGTATCCTGCTTTCGGTCATCTTCGTGCTTTCCGGTTTCGGCAAGCTCACTGCGATCGCCGGCACCGCCGGTTACTTCGGCAGCATGGGTCTGCCGATGCCGACCGTGACGGCGATTGTCGTCGGTCTGCTCGAGCTGCTCGGCGGCCTCGCCATCCTCATTGGCTTTCAGACCTGGATCACCGCCTGGGTGCTGGCAATCTTCACCGTCGCCACGGGATTGGTCGCCCACACCGGCTGGGCCGATCAGATGCAGATGATCAGCTTCATGAAGAACCTGGCGATTGCCGGCGGCTTCCTCGTGCTGGCTTCCTCGGGCGCCGGCGCCTATTCGGTCGACGCCAAGCGCGGCTGAAGCAGTCCAGGAACCACTTGCAGCAAGGGGCGCGGAATTTTCCGCGTCCCTTTTTCGTTGTCGGTTTATGCCCGTCGATCAGCCGGCCGGACTTTCTGCTAGGATGAGGTGTCGGGGTGAAGCCAACCGCCGCCGACGTCGGAGGTGACCAATGCCCGGCAATGCGCTGCTTCTGCTTTCGCGGCTGCTGCTCGCGGCTCTATTCGTTCCGTCCGGCTTTCACGCGCTTACCGACATTGCCGGCACATCGGGCTATTTTTCCGGCCTTGGCCTGCCGCTGCCGACACTTGCAGCCTGGGCGACGGGGCTGTTCGAAATGATCGCCGGACTGCTCATCCTCGTCGGCCTCAAGACGCCTGTCGTGGCGCTCCTGCTTGCCGCTTTCTGCATCGCGGCAGGCTTCATCGGCCACTATGGCCAGGGCGGCGACGATCCGACGCTGACCTTCATGCATTCGCAGATGCTGATGAAGGACATCGCGCTATCGGGCGGTTTTCTGGCGCTGGCAATGGCAGGCGCCGGCGCCTACTCGATCGACGGGCGGATGCTTCGGATCGGCGCTGAAACGACTTGACCGACACAACTGCCGGACTGAGCCGAATTACTTGACTGAGCCAGACTACTTGGCTGGCATAGTGGGGCCGCCCTCGACCGCCAGCACCAGCCGGCGATTGGTGACCCTCGCCAGTTGCGCCAGTCGCCCGGCCGGCCGCTCGCCGTAAAGGTCGGCCAGCGACGCCGGCAGCACCAGCGCCAGCACGCCATTGCCGCGCCTCTCCCATTTCAACCGCGGCATGACGCCCGGCATTGCCGCCGTCAGCAGGTAGACGACGCGCATCACCGCGGCCAGCACACGGGCGCGCTCGATATAGCGCGGCGTTGCCAGTGCTTTGATTTCCGGCGCGATCGATTCGTTGAAGACGCCATCATGACGGTAGGCGTTGGCCAGCGCCAGGAAGGCGCGGCCGGGATGGTCGACGCCGATGAAGGAGGCGTGGGCAATGATGTTGAGCGATTGCTTGCCGCGATATTCGGGATGCGCGCGCCAGCCGATGTCGGCAAGCAGGCAGGCGGCCTGGCGGTAGCGCGCCTCGTCGACCGTCTCCTCGATGCCGAAGGCGGCGAAGGTCTTGCCCGTCCACTCGACAAGCTCATGCGCGTGGGTGACCGAGCGCGAACGCAGCCGGGCGAGTTCCTCCGAGGCCGAGATCAGCGGATCCGCCTTCTGCTCGGCTTTGTCGAGCAGCGAGTAGAGAAAGCCCTCGCGCACGCCCAGCGCCGAGACGATGATCTTGGACGGCTGCATCGCCGCCATGATCTCCTGCAGCACGATGGCGCCATAAGGCAGCAGCGAGCGGCGGTTCTTCGAGACGCCCTCGATACCCCTTACTTTCTCGATCTCACCCTTGGCGACCTGCTTGAGGAAGTTCGCAGCGGCGTCGATGCCGATCTCGTAATGATGCATGACACTCAGCGGATAGCTGGTCATTTCCATGTACAGCCGGGCGAGGTTTCGCCAGGTGCCGCCGACCGCATAGAAAGGCCTGCCCTGCCCGCCTTTCAGCAGTCTTGCCTTCGCGAGCTCGTCGCGCGCTATCTTTGCCGCCTGGGCCAGTGAGTTCTTGGCCATGTCCTGCAGGCGCAGGCCGCCCAGCGGCAGCGTGATGCCGTCGCCGATTGCCTCGCCATCGACGTCGACCAGTTCGAGGCTGCCGCCGCCGAGGTCGCCGGCGATGCCGTTGGCCGGGTGGAAGCCGGAAATGACGCCAAGCGCGGAATAGTGGGCTTCCTGGCGCCCGCTCAATACCTGGACCTCGGTCTTGAGCACATCTTCGGCGCGGTGGATGAAATCGGGGCCGTTGACCGCCTCGCGGGCGGCGGCGGTCGCCAGCACATACATATGCTCGGCGCCGGCCTGCTCGGACAGCGCACGGAAACGCCGAAATTCCTCCATCGAACGGGTCACCGCCTCGGGATCGAGCTTTCCGGTCGAGACAATGCCGCGACCGAGGCCGGCCAGCATCTTTTCGTTGAACAGCGTGGTTGGCGAGCGCGCCAGCCCCTCATAGACGACAAGCCGGATCGAGTTCGACCCGATGTCGATGATGGACAGCGGTCGGCGGTCCTGAAGCCGGCCCTGGGACGTTGAAATCATCAGCCGGTCGCTGCGGCGTTTTTCTTGCGGCGCTTGAACTGCGCGATGCGCTTGGGCGCATGCGATTTCAGCGCATCGCCGCGTCCGGAGAGGCTCGGATTGGTCATGAAATATTCCTGCGCGTTGAACGGTTCCTCGCCCTCCTCGAGCGTGGCGCGCCGGGAGGTTCCGTCAGCCAATACGTCGAAACTTTGCTGGTTGTCCATGATGTTGCCCAGCATGATCTGACCGAGGACTTGTTCATGCACCGTTGGATTGGTGATCGGCACCATGGTTTCGACGCGACGGTCGAGATTGCGCGGCATCAAATCGGCCGATGAGATGTAGACGATCGCCCCGTCCGACGGCAGTCCATGGCCGTTGCCGAAACAATAGATTCGGCTGTGTTCGAGGAAGCGGCCGACGATCGACTTGACCCTTATGTTTTCCGACAGGCCCGGCACTTGGGGCCTCAGGCAGCAGATGCCGCGCACGACGAGATCGACCTCGACGCCGGCGCGGCTGGCGTCATAGAGCGCGTCGATGATGATCGGGTCGACCAGCGAATTCATCTTCATCCAGATGCGGGCCGGCCTGCCCTCCAGCGCATGGGCAATCTCGTCCGAAATGTGCTTGAGGATGCGCTTGCGCAGCGTGAACGGCGAGATGGCCAGCCGCATCTCCTCGGTCGGCTCGGCGTAGCCGGTGATAAAATTGAACAGCTGGGCGACATCGCGGGCGATTGTCGGAGCGGTGGTGAAGAAGGACAAGTCGGTGTAGATGCGCGCGGTGACCGGATGGTAGTTGCCGGTGCCGAGATGCACATAGTTGCGCAGCTTGCCGTCCTCGCGCCGCACCACCAGCGACATTTTCGCGTGGGTCTTCAGTTCGAGGAAGCCGAACACGACCTGAACGCCGGCGCGCTCGAGGTCGCGCGCCCAGCGGATGTTGGCTTCCTCGTCGAATCGCGCCTTGAGCTCGACCAGCGCGGTCACCGACTTGCCGGCCTCAGCCGCGTCGACCAAAGCGCGCACGATCGGGCTGTCGTTCGAGGTGCGATAGAGCGTCTGCTTGATCGCCACCACTTCCGGATCGGCCATCGCCTGGCGCAGGAACTGCACCACCACGTCGAAGGATTCGTAGGGGTGATGAACGATGATGTCCTTCTCGCGGATGGCGGCGAAACAGTCGCCGCCGTGCTCGCGGATGCGTTCGGGAAAGCGCGGATTGTAAGGCTTGAATTTGAGATCGTCGCGGGCGATGGCGACGATCTCGGAAATCTGGCTGAGCGCCAGCGGACCGGTGAGCACGCTGATCCGGCTCGACGAGACGCCAAGCTCGCCGGCGACGAACTCGCGCAGTTCGGCCGGCATCAGCTTGTCGAATTCGATGCGGATGACCGAGCCGCGACGACGCCGTTTCAGCGCCGTCTCGAACAGGCGCACGAGATCCTCGGACTCCTCCTCGACCTCGATGTCACTGTCGCGGATGATGCGGAACGTACCGGAGCCCTTGACCTCGTAGCCGGGGAACAGCTTGCCGATATAGAGGCCGACCGCTTCTTCCAGCGGAATGAAGCGGACATGATGCTTGCGGTCAGGCAAGCGGATGAAGCGCTTCAGCGCCACCGGCAGACGCAACAGCGCGCTCATCTCCTCGCCATTCCTGCGGTGGCGCAGTTGCAGCGCCATCGAGAAGCCGAGATTGGGAATGAACGGGAACGGATGCGCCGGGTCGATCGACAGCGGTGTGAGCACCGGAAACACCTGCTCCTGGAAATGATCCTCGAGCCAGGTCTTCTCGTCCTTGGTCAGCCCATCGCGGCTGATGCTCTCGATGCCTTCCTTGTCGAGCAGCAGCATCAGAGCGGATAGGCTGTTCTGCTGGTCCTCCTGCAGGCGCTCGACCTCGCGCAGCAATTGTTCCAGCTGTTGTTCGGGGGTGCGGCCGTCCGCGCTCTTCAGCGTGATGCCTTCGCGAACCTGGCCCGCGAGACCGGCGACACGGACCATGAAGAACTCGTCGAGATTGGCGGCCGAAATCGACAGGAAGCGGACCCGCTCGAGCAGCGGATGGTTGGCGTTCAACGATTCTTCGAGGACGCGGCGGTTGAATTGCAGCCAGGAAAACTCGCGGTTGACGAACCGATCCGGGTTGCCGCCCTCTGGGCTCGCCACCTCGACGGTGGTGAATTCGCTCTGCACCGGCTTTAGTTCGTTCATGGTTCCTGCTCGTTTCGCACCCGCTGGCCACAGCGTCGCGCGTCTTTGCGGACGCGCAAAAGGACGCTCCCGCCACTTAAGCTACGCATGATCCCCAGCAAAACCGAATTCGGTTTCGGGGCCATGCCTTAACCGGCTTAGCTTATCCTGTGACAGGCTTTTACGACAGTTTGATTTCATCGATCTTGCAAAGAGACTGCTTATGATCCAGATGCAATCCAGGTACAGCGCGGCGCGTCCTTTGGACGCGCAAAGGACGCGGTGGAATTTTGATTTTGCACATGATCCGGGGTCATGCGGCAAATATAGGAGACGACGATGGCAGGCGGTTCCATTCCCCATTTCCAGAACGATGCGGGTTATGCGGCGATCGACATCGGCGTCAAGGAATTCATGTGCACCGGCGCCAACCCGCCTTTCGACCATCCGCATGTGTTTCTCGACATGGGCGACGACAATGAAAAGGTCTGCCCCTATTGCTCGACGCTTTATCGCTATTCGCCAAAGCTGAAGGCGACGGAAACGCAGCCTGCCGGATGCCTCTATATCCACCAGGCCGCCTGACGCGCACACCATCCGATGGACGACACCCGTTCCCGGCAGGTCGTTATCGCCGGAGCCGGCGTCGCCGGACTGACCGCGGCACTGGCGTTTTCCGAGCGCGGCTATCTGGTGCGGCTGTTCGAACAGGCGCCGCGCCTCGAAGCGGCCGGCGCCGGCATCCAGCTCTCACCCAACGCGACGCGCATCCTTCGCCAGCTCGGCGTGCTCGACCGGCTGTTGCCGGCGGCGGTGCGGCCGGAGGCGGTCGTGCTCAAGGACGCCGCCACGCTGCGTGAGCTGGCGCGGGTGCCGCTTGGCGAAGCGGCCGAAAAGCGCTGGCAGGCGCCTTATCTCGTCGCTCATCGGGCTGATCTGCAAGACGCGCTGATGGCGCGCCTTGCCGAACAGCCGGACATCAGTCTCGTCACCGGCGCGCGCGTCGGCGGCATCGCCACAGGACCGCGCCATGCCACGGCAACAGTCGAGATTGCCGGCAAGACAGTCGAAGCCGGCGGCTTTCTGCTGATCGGCGCCGACGGCGTCTGGTCGGCGATCCGGGCTTTTGGCGGGTTTGCGGCCAAAAGCCGGTTTTCGGGCGAGCTTGCCTGGCGCGCTACGATCAGTGCAGGCAGTGTCGCAGGAGAAGCCCTTGCGGCGGTCGGCGCCGCCAATTGCGTGACCACCTTCCTGCATCCCGGCTTCCACCTCGTCGCCTATCCCGTCAGCAACGGCATAGCGTTCAACCTGGCTGCCTTCACCAGGGGCGAGGTCATGGCCGAGCGCTGGTCGGGCCACGCCGACCCCAATATCCTCGTCGGCGCCATGCGTGGCACGGCGGCAGCGCTGGCCCGGCTTGCCGAGGATGCCGGCCCGTGGACCGCGTGGCCGATCCATACGGTCGACCAGGCACAGCCATGGACGACGCCCGCCGGCATCGCGCTGATCGGCGATGCGGCGCATGCAATGACGCCGTTCGCGGCGCAGGGGGCGGCGATGGCGATCGAGGATGCCGCAACCCTTGCCGGCTTTGTCGCTGCCGCGCCCGCCGATCCGTGGGGCGCGCTTGCCGCCTGGGAGAAGATGCGCCGCCCGCGCATCGCCAAGGTCGCCCGCCGCGGGGCGGTCAACCGGCTCGCCTGGCATGCAGCGGGGCCGGTGGCCGTCGCGCGCAACCTGTTCCTGAAGTGGCGCTCGCCGGAAAAGCTCGCGGCCGATCTCGACTGGCTCTATGGCTGGCGGCCGCCGGATGGCGATCGGCGATGAAAGCTCGACCGGTTGGCGGGACAGCGCCGCCCTCTGTCCTGCAGGACAGAGGGGGCGCGCCGCAATGAGGCGCTGATTACCCGGAGCATCAATTATAAATCCGCATCGACAGGTCGAGTGAGGCCGGCAGCGGATTCCACCAGCCTGTCCGCAGGCCGGCGATACGCAGAGCCGCCGCTGTCCAGGTGTTGCAGCCAACCAGCGCATTGAAATGGCCGTTGGCTTCGTAGAAGCGGTCGAACCTGGAATAAGCGGCATTCTCGATCAGGATCGGACCGTTCGGCCCTTGCTGGAAACTCGCCGCGATGAAGTCGAGCAGCGCTGCAAAACGCTGCTCGCTGATGTCGAAGCCGGCGACGTCGGGGTGCGGCTCGACAATGTTGCCGGCGACATCGACATGCATCACCGATGCGTCCAATGTCAGCGCCTTCATCACCGGCGCCGCCTTCAGTTCCGACCAGGTCGGCGTCTCCAGATAGAAGGCGCGGCCTCCCCAGCCGAAGACGATGTAGCGGACCCCAGCCATGTCGGCCGGAATGCCGCCACCGACCAGGAAATGGAAGCGCTTGCGCACGTCGTCATCGATCGGGATCGCGATATCGGTGTGGATCGGATTTTTCAGCACCAGGACGTGCCTGGTGGCGGCGGGATCGGCGGCGGCCGCCGGCAAGAGCGGCCGTGGAATGAACGTGCCCAGAACCGCGGCAAGCACGATTGCCACCACCAGAATGGCGAGAAAACGCCCAAGCCTTTTCACGAGGGACGGCTTTTTCATGAGGCACGGCCTCGCAATCGGGGCGCAATCGCCTGCTGACGGCTCAGACGCAAAAGAGCCCGGCAGGGTTCGGCCGGGCTCTTTTGATTCGCGTGAGAGCAATCAGTGCAGGATTTGCGACAGGAACAGTTTTGTGCGCTCGTGGCGCGGATTGTCGAAGAACTCGGCTGGCGTGTTCTGCTCGACGATCTGGCCCTGGTCCATGAAGATCACCCGGTTGGCGACCTTGCGTGCAAAGCCCATCTCGTGGGTGACGCAGAGCATGGTCATGCCCTCTTCGGCGAGGCCAACCATCGTCTCCAGCACTTCCTTGATCATTTCGGGATCGAGCGCCGAGGTCGGCTCGTCGAACAGCATGATTCGCGGATTCATGCACAACGAGCGGGCGATGGCGACGCGCTGCTGCTGGCCGCCGGAAAGCTGGCCGGGATATTTGTTGGCCTGTTCCGGAATCTTGACGCGCGTGAGGAAGTGCATGGCGATTTCCTCGGCCTGCTTCTTCGGCGTCTTGCGCACCCAGATCGGCGCCAGCGTGCAGTTTTCCAGGATGGTCAAATGCGGGAACAGGTTGAAATGCTGGAACACCATGCCGACCTCGCGGCGCACCTCGTCGATCTTCTTGAGATCGTTGGTCAATTCCTTGCCGTCGACGATGATCTTGCCCTTCTGGTGCTCTTCCAGCCGGTTGATGCAGCGGATCATCGTCGATTTGCCCGAGCCCGAAGGGCCGCAAATGACGATGCGCTCGCCGCGCATCACCTTCAGGTTGATGTCCTTCAGCACATGGAATTCGCCGTACCATTTGTGCATGGCGATGATGTCGATGGCGACATCGGTGGTGGAAACCTGCATCTTGGCGGCATTGACCTTGATCTCTTCCGCGCTGACTGCATTTTCTATTGTCATGGAAGGTTCCCTTTTTTGTTCTTAGCGCTTGTGGCCGGTGTCGAGCCGGCGTTCCGTGAACATCGAATAGCGCGACATGCCGAAACAGAACAGCCAGAAGACAAAGGCAGCAAACACCAGGCCGGACCTGGCCGTTTGCGGCGTTGCCCAGTTGGGGTCGTTAAAATTCTGTTTGACGACGCCGAGCAGGTCGAACATCGAGATGATCGAGACCAGGCTGGTATCCTTGAACATGCCAATGAAGGTATTGACGATGCCGGGAATGACCAGCTTCAGCGCCTGCGGCAGCACGATCAGGCCCATTTTCTGCCAGTAACCGAGGCCGAGCGAATCCGCACCCTCATACTGGCCCTTGGGGATCGCCTGCAGGCCGCCGCGCACCACTTCGGCCATATAGGCAGCGGCAAAGAGCGAAACACCGATTAGCGCGCGCAGGAACTTGTCGAAGCTGACGCCGGCCGGCAGGAACAGCGGCAGCATGACGCTGGCCATGAACAGCACGGTGATCAGCGGGATGCCGCGCACCGTCTCGATAAAGATGACGCACAGCATCTTGACGATCGGCATCTTCGAGCGCCGGCCGAGCGCCAGCACGATGCCGAGCGGCAGCGACACGGCAATACCGACGAAGGACAGGGTGAGCGTCACCAGCAGCCCTCCCCATAGCGGGGTTTCGACATGCGGCAGGCCGAACACGCCACCAACCAGCAGGATGAAGGCAAAGATCGGCAGCGCCCCGAAGAACAAGATGGCGTTCAGCCCCTTGCGCGGCACCTTCGGGATGAGCAGCGGCACCAGAAGCGCCACGAACAGGATGGCGACCAGGATCGGCCGCCAGCGCTCATCGATCGGATAGCGGCCGAACATGAACTGGCCGAACTTGGCGTTGACGAAGGCCCAACAGGCGCCGGACCAGCCGTCCGGCTGGACGCCGCCCTGTGCCGCCGTGGCGCAAAAGGTACGGTCCGCGCCGGTCCATTGGGCGTTGATGAAGGCCCAGCTGATCAGTTGCGGCAGGATCATCGCGACCAGCACGATGCCGATGATGGTCAGGATCGTGTCACCGGTCGACGCAATCAGGTTCTTACGTATCCAGGCGCCCAGGCCGCGCTCGCTTGCAGGCGCCGACTGTGCCAGCGCCATTTCGACGCGGACGAAGGAAAGATCGTGCTCCTGCATGTCTCTACCTCTCCACCAGCGCCATTCTGGCGTTGACCACGTTCATGACCGCCGACGTCAACAGGCTGAGTGCGAGATAGACCACCATCATGATCAGCACGCACTCGATAGCCTGGCCGGTCTGGTTCAGCACCGTGCCGGTCGTCGCCGTCAGATCCGGGTAGCCGATGGCGATGGCCAGGGACGAGTTCTTGGTCAGGTTCAGATATTGGCTGGTCAGCGGCGGAATGACGATCCGCATGGCTTGCGGAATGACGACAAGCCGCAGGATCGATCCCGGCCGCAGCCCGAGCGCACCGGCTGCCTCTGTCTGACCCTTATTGACGCCCATGATGCCGGCCCGCACGATTTCGGCGATGAAGGCCGCCGTATAGAAGGACAGCGCCAGGTAGAGCGACAGGAACTCCGGCTTGACCTGAAAGCCGCCAGTCAGGTTGAAGGTCGATTGCTTTGGATAATCGAAGCTCAGCGGGAAGCCGCTGAGCGCGTAGGCCAGCAACGGCAAGCCGATGATCAAAGCCGCCGATGTCCAGAACACAGGGAATTGCTGGCCGGTCGCCATCTGCCGCTGACGCGCCTTGCGGGCGACGAACCACGCCATGGCGATGCCGAGAAGCAAAGCAACCAGGATCAGCCAGGAGCCTTCGCCCCACACGGCGCGTGGAAAATAAAAGCCGCGTTGGTTGAGAAAGGAGCTGAACGGCAAATTGATGCTTTCACGCGGCGGCGGCAGCACCGAAAGCACGCCGGAATACCAGAAGAAGATGACCAGCAGCGGCGGGATGTTGCGAAAGACCTCGACATAGACCATGCAGATCTTGCGGATCAGCCAGTTGTGCGAAAGCCGGCCGACGCCAAGGATAAAGCCGATGATGGTGGCGGTGACGATGCCGGCGGCGGCAACGATGAGCGTGTTGACGAAGCCGACCAGAATGGCGCGGCCATAGGTCGAATCCGACGAATAGGCGATGGCGCTGTCACTGATGTCGAAGCCGGCGCGGCCCCGGAGGAAGCCGAAGCCTGACGCAATGCGCAGGCGCGTCAGATTGTCTATGGTGTTTTGGACGATCCACCAGACCAACGCAACCAGCACGATGACTACCACCGCCTGGAAGACTATGCCGCGGACCTTTGGATCATTGATGAAGGAGCCGCGGCTTGGCTCCTCGCGAAGAATTTCCTGCGATGCCATTCGACCATCCCCTGGAAAGAGAAACCGGGAGGCAGACGATCTGCCTCCCGGATCACATTTCGATCAGCGGATCGGCGGAGAGTATTGCAGACCGCCCTTGGTCCACAGCGCGTTGATGCCGCGCGCGATCTTCAGCGGGCTGCCCGACCCGACATTGCGTTCGAACATTTCGCCGTAATTGCCGACGGCCTTGACGATATTGACGACCCAGTCGTTGGAGACGCCGAGATCGGTGCCGATCTTGGTATCGGCCTCCTGGCCGAGCACGCGCTTGATCTCGGGATTTTCCGAGGCCTTCATTTCCTCGACATTGGCCTTGGTGATGCCGAGTTCCTCTGCCTGCAGCAGCGCAAAATAGGTCCACTTGACGATGTGGTACCACTGGTCGTCGCCCTGGCGCACGGCCGGTCCGAGCGGTTCCTTGGAGATGATCTCAGGCAGCACGACGTGGTCGGCGGGCGCGCCCAGCGTCAGCCGGATGCCGTAGAGACCTGATTGGTCGGTGGTGTAGACATCGCAACGGCCGGCGTCATAGGCCGCGTCGACCTCTGACAGCTGTTCGAAGACGACGGGGCTGTACTCCATCTTGTTCGTCTTGAAGTAGTCGGCGAGGTTGAGTTCGGTCGTGGTGCCGCTCTGCACGCAGACCGCCGCGCCCGAAAGCTGCAGCGCGGAATTCACCCCCGGCAGCTTCTTGGCGTTGATCATGAAGCCCTGTCCGTCATAATAGGTGACACCGACGAAGTTCAGACCAAGCGCCGTATCGCGGTTGATGGTCCAGGTGGTGTTGCGCGACAGAACGTCGATCTCGCCTGACTGCAGTGCGGTGAAGCGTTCCTTGGCACTGAGCGGCGTGAACTTGACCTTGGTGCCATCGCCGAACACGGCGGCCGCGACAGCGCGGCAGAAGTCCGCATCGATGCCTTGCCAGTCGCCCTTGTCGTCCGGCGCCGAGAAGCCGGCCAGACCGGTCGACACGCCGCATTGGATGAAGCCCTTGGCCTTGACGTCGTCGAGCGTGGCCGCCGACGCGGCCGAAGCCACCAATCCAAGCGCGGCGGCGCCCAGAATGCCGATTGCAATGTGTTTCATAACCCACAGACCCTTTTCTGTTTTTTTCAGGCGAACCTGACTTTTTTCGGTGTGAACGCAGCTTCCCGTTCCGGCCCATTACCGGAACCCGCATCGCAACCGACGCGCTGCCTCCCATTCACGAACTACATCGAAGGCGATTATCACAGTGAGGTCAAGGAAAATGACCGAAACCCAAAGAGTTTCAAACCATTTGCCGCTAATGCCTGAATTGCAGACAAACGCGCCCGAAAATTAGCCAGCAACTGCGAGGTCCGGCCAACGCGAATCGGAGCTGGCTTCTGAAATCCGTCTTCGGCGAGACAGCGCCCGCGCGTGAATGCCATCGGAGCGATTGGCACAACCAGTCCGCCGGCTGGCGGTTGACGAACGGTTGCGCGGCCAATGCCGCCGCACTATGGCTGGCGCTTCATCAGAGGCGAAGCGCAATGGCAAAAGACGGCAATGAAATGGGCATCAACACGCGGCTTGCCCACTCGGGCAACAATCCGCATGACTATTTCGGCTTCATCAACCCGCCGGTCGTACATGCCTCGACCGTGCTCTTCCCCAACGCGGCGACGATGGCGGCACGCAGCCAGAAATACACCTACGGCACGCGCGGCACGCCGACCACCGACGCGCTTGCCAGCGCCATCGACGGACTGGAAGGCTCGGCCGGCACGATTGTGGTGCCCTCCGGCCTGGCGGCGGTGACAGTGCCGCTGCTCGCCTTCCTGTCGGCGGGCGACCATGTCCTGATTGTCGATTCCGTCTATCACCCAACCCGCAATTTCGCCGACACGATGCTGAAACGGCTAGGCGTCGAGGTCGAATATTACGATCCGCCTGTCGGCGCCGGTATAGCGGCGTTGATCAAATCCAACACCAAGGTCGTGTTCACCGAATCGCCGGCCTCCAATACTTTCGAGGTGCAGGACATACCGGCCATCGCCAGCGCGGCACACGCCGCAGGTGCGATCGTCATGATGGACAACACCTGGGCGACGCCGCTCTACTTCCGCCCGCTGGACCACGGCGTCGACATCTCGATCCATGCGGCGACGAAATATCCGGCCGGCCATTCCGACGTGCTGCTCGGCACGGCGTCGGCCAACAAGGCCTGCTGGAAACAGCTTTGCGAGACATTTTACACGATGGGCTGCTGCGCCGGGCCGGACGATGTCTATCAGGTGCTGCGCGGCCTGCGCACCATGGGTGTGCGCCTCGACCACCATCAGCGTAGCGCTCTGGCGATCGCCGGCTGGCTGGAGGGCCAGCCGGGCGTGGCGCGGGTGCTGCATCCAGCGCTTGCCAGCCATCCCGACCACGATCTCTGGAAGCGCGACTTCTGCGGCTCGAGCGGCATTTTTTCGATCGTGCTCAAGGGCGGCGGCCAGAAACAGCAGCATGCCTTCCTCGACGCGCTCAGGATATTCGGCCTCGGCTATTCCTGGGGCGGCTATGAGAGCCTTGCGGTGCCGGTCTTCCTCGGCGACCGCGTCGTCGCCAAGGGGCCTTATGACGGCCCGCTCATCCGCCTGCAGATCGGGCTCGAGGATGTCGAGGATTTGAAGGCCGATCTGGCGCGCGGCCTCACTGCGGCGGCGGGTTGAGCTACGGTAGCGAGCTTCCAAAACCGATTCAGAAAACGCGCTCAACCTCTTGAAAAGACTAGCCGGATCACGCTGTGTAGCTGCTCCGGCTGGCGGCCGGACCTCGCCTGATCTACCCGCGTAGCGCAACAATATTTCCCAAATCCGCTATTTCTCGGATTGGTTTGGCTTTCGAATTCAGCAGTCTGGCGTCATTGCAAGGCGTTTCAAAGTTCAACACTCCTCGGGGATCAACCCCAGAGTGGGATAAACCCCAGAGCACCCATGGTCTTTCGTCTTTTTTCTCCCATACTGGCCGGCGCGACACTGCGCGAGCGCATGATCGCCTGTTTCGGTGCGACGATCGGCATTGCGCTGACCGGCGCGATCAGTGGCCTCGTGCTCGGCAGCGGCCCGCATGTGCCGCTGCTCGTGGCGCCGATGGGTGCCTCGGCCGTGCTTTTGTTCGCAGTGCCGGCGAGCCCGTTGGCGCAACCCTGGTCGATCATCGGCGGCAACACCATATCGGCGCTCGTCGGCGTGATTGTGGCGCGTTTCATACATGAGCCCGTCCTTGTGGTGGGCATTGCGGTATCGTTGGCCATCGCCGCGATGTCGTTCACACGCTGCCTACATCCACCAGGCGGCGCGGCGGCTCTGACGGCGGTGTTCGGCGGCCCGGCCGTCATCGACGCCGGCTTCCTGTTTCCGTTCGTGCCGGTGGCATTGAACTCGATCGTGCTGGTGGCGCTCGGATACGGTTTTCACAAGCTGACGCGACGGACCTACCCGCATGGTACCACCGCTGCGTCAAAGAACAGCCACGGCACCATCGATCCACCGGCGCAGGAGCGTATCGGCTTCCGGCCCGAGGACATCGATGCTGCGCTCGGCGCTTTGGAGGAGACGTTCGACATCGACCGCAACGATCTCGAACGGCTACTGCGGCAGGTGGAGTTACAGGCGATGGTGCGCACGCACCGGACCTTGCTGTGCGGGGATATCATGTCGCGCGACGTGATTGCCGTGGACGAGCATGCTGATGCCGACGAGGCGCGTCATCTGCTGCTCGATCACAATATCCGGATGCTGCCGGTCGTCGACGCGGAGGCCAAGCTTATCGGCGCCGTCGGACTGCGCGAACTGGCGCGGGCGGCGCAAGCGGTGAAAAGCGTGACAAAGGCCGTGGCGACTGCCTCGGCGAGTGCGCCGGCCATGGGCCTCCTGCCGGTGCTTACCGACGGCCGCAGCCACGCCGTCGTCATCGTAGACGACAACCAGCACATCCTCGGCCTCATCACGCAGACCGATCTGCTGGCCGCAACGGCACGCGCGCAAGCTGGCGACAAGGCGTTGGCGGAAGCGGCAGCGTAAGCGGTGCCGGCCGCCGGGAAAAATGTTCGGGAACCTTTTCGCTGTTAGCCCGTCCAATGTTTCGATCGGAGGATTTGCTTCCGGTCATGAGATTGGCTCGCGATGAGGAAACCGGCCATATCTGCAACCGTCATGCCCGCCGCATCTGGCGAGATGCAGCTTGTCGGCCGTGCGCTGGCGCGCGAGGGCGGAGCCTTCCACACGATTATCAAAATGCACAACCAGCGACTCTATCGTATCGCCCGCAGCGTCGTCCGCAACGACAGCGAGGCTGAAGACATCGTGCAGGAGGCCTATGTCAGGGCCTTTGCCCAGCTCGGGGATTTTCGCGGCGAATCCTCTCTCGCCACATGGCTGTCACGCATCGTCATCAACGAGGCGCTTGGGCGTTTGCGCAAAAGGCGGCGAACGGTAGCGATGCCGCAAAATCTCCAAGCCGAAATCATCGAGTTCCCCCTCAATCCCAGCGACGATCCGGAGCGGATGATGGCGCAACGGCAGATCCTCGAGCTTGTCGAACGGGCGACCGATCGACTTCCCGATGTCTACCGGACAGTATTCGTGGCGCGGGTGATCGAGGGTCTCAGCATAGACGAGACCGCCGAATTACTCGATGTGCGGCCCGAAACCGTCAAGACCCGGCTGCACCGAGCCCGCGCCCTAGTCCGCAAGGCGCTGGCCGATCAGATCGGCCCGGTGCTGCTCGATGCCTTCCCCTTCGCCGGCCGCCGGTGTGAACGGCTGACCGCCGCGGTGATGCAGCGGCTTGGCTTTACCAGCTGATTTTCCCGAATTCCCGGGAACGTTTGCCCCCTTCCGGCATCCAAACGTCGTCAACTGAAAATGCCCGGAGCCAACTGCGTCCGGCGAAGGAGAACGTCATGTTTATTCGATCGACCACCGCACTGGCAGCGCTTTTCCTGCTCAGCGCAGCGACGTTGGCGCAAGCCTCCGACAAGCCGAGCGACCCGCAGATCGCCCACATCGCCTACACAGCCGGCGTGCTTGACGTTGAGGCGGCCGTGCAAGCGCTGAAGAAATCGAAGAACAAGGAGATTCTCGATTTCGCCAAAGACATGGTGCGAGACCATGAAGCCGTAAACAAACAAGCGCTTGACCTGGTCAAGAAGCTCAACGTGACCCCAGAGGACAACGCCACCAGCAAGGCGCTGACCAAGGCGGCGGACGAGGAACGGGCGAAGCTCGCCAAGCTCGACGGCGCTGCGTTCGACAAGGCCTATCTCGACAACGAGGTCGCCTATCACAAGCAGGTCAACGGCGCGCTCGAAACCCTGCTGATCCCCTCGGCCGAGAATGCCGAACTGAAGAGCCTGCTGGAGACCGGCCTGAAGCTATTCCAGGGCCATGAACAGCATGCCGAACATGTCGCCGGCATGCTGAAATGAGAACAGCACCGACGGTGTCGAAACGGCATCTGTGGATTGCAATGGCGTTGACTATTGCTGCCGCACCAGCCAGAGCCGAAACGATTGGGGTGACGATCGAGAAGCTTGTATTTTCGCCCGCAAGCATTGAGGCGAAGGTCGGCGACACGACCGTGTGGGTCAACAAGGACGTGTTCGCCCACACGGCGACCGTCAAAGGCGGCTGGGAGGTGACGATCCCGCCGAAGACATCGGCGAGCATGATCCTTCAGAAGGCGGAAGCGTTCGACTATTTCTGCCGCTTCCACCCCAATATGAAAGGCCGTCTGACGGTGAAGTCGCCCTAGCCATGCCAGCGGAGACCGCCCTGCGCGCGCGCAGGGCGGTCGGGCGGCGTCAGGCCGCCTGGTAGCGAGGCGCCGGCTCGCCGGTCTGCGTCGCGGTGAACGACATGGGTTATCTCCTGAACGTTGAGGGCTCAAATGTTGAGCGCTCAACCAACTAGCCAAATCTGCGCCCCTTTGCAATGCTTCAGCCCTCAACTATTTTGTAAGGATGAAAAAAACAGTCGAATCGTTCACATCGCTAAAAGGTCGGGGCGAGCCAGACGCGGAAGCGCCCGGCATGCCGAACGATTTCGTCTGCATCAATTCGTCGCTGCGCCGTGCGGCGCGGCGGCTTGGCCAGTTGTATGACGTGGCGTTGGTCCCAACCGGGCTGACGTCAACGCAAACCCTTCTGCTCGGCCAGATCGATCGGCTCGCGGCCGCTTACGGCGATGACGGGCCGACGCTGCAGGTCCTCGCCGGCCGCCTAGCGATCCAGATCTCAGCGCTGACGCATGCCCTGCGGCCGCTTGTGCGCGACGGTCTAGTCGAGGTCCGCCACGATATCCACGACCGGCGAACCAAGCATGCTGTGCTGACGCCGCTCGGCAAGGCGCGATACCAGCAGGCATATGTCGTGTGGGTCGAGGCCAACCGGCGCGTAGAGGCGATTCTGGGGGCGGCCGCGGCCGAAAAGCTGAGGAGCCTCGCCGACGATGTCGCCTCGCAGGACTTTCTCGACGCCTATGTTTCGGGCGCGAAGCCGCCGAGCAGCACCGAATCGTCGGAGTGTTAAAGCGCCGCGCGCCCTTTGGGACGCGCTATGGACGGTCTGATTTTGCGCGACCAGCAACCGCTCGGATGCAGGCGGACGACAATCTGTGCTAAAATAACGCTATGAAAGCCTGGCTGGAAGCCGCAAAGCGCCGGGCGCGCGATATCAAGCTCGATGTCGTCGCCCTGTGGTTCGCTGCACGCGATCGTCGGGTGCCCTGGTTTGCGAAGTTCGTTGCCGGGATCGTGGCCGCCTATGCGCTTTCCCCCATCGACCTCATCCCCGACTTCATTCCGGTGCTCGGCTATATCGACGATCTGATCATCGTTCCGCTCGGCGTAGTCCTGGCCATAAGGCTTGTTCCGCCGTCGCTGATGGCCGAATTTAGGGCGCGGGCTGCCGCGCTCGAAAAACAGCCGCAAAGCAGGATGGGGATGTTCATTGTCGTGGCGCTCTGGCTGGCTCTGGCAGCTTTGCTGATCTGGGCGTTCTGGCCCACGCACGCCAAATAGTCCGACCAGGCCTGCACCTGGAGCAGCCTTGCCTGCTGCTAAAACCCAAGTGCCAGCCATGCCGTCCCGGCAAGCAGCGTGACCAGCGTCAGCGGTAGGCCGACCTTGAAGAAGGCGGCGAACGACAGTGGTGTGCCGGAGACCCGCGCGTACTCGGCGACGATCAGATTGGCGACTGAACCGAGCAGCGTGAAATTGCCGGCCAGCGTCGAGCTCATGGCGACGACCAGCCAGGCTCGCTCGGGGTCTTCCAGGCCGGGTATGAACGGCCGCAGCGCCAGCACGGCCGGAACATTGCTCATGATGTTGGACAGCACCGCGGTGAAGCCGGACAGCCGCCAGACGTCGTCCAGCCCGAGGCCTTTTGCCGAGGCTATGATGTCGGGCGTGAGCAGCGTCTTCTCGGCGCCGGCGACGACGATGAACAGGCCGGCGAACATGAACAGCAACGGCCCGTCGATCTCGCGGTAGATGCGCGCCGGCTTTATGGCACGGGTCACGAGAAGAATGGCCCCGCCGATGAGCGCCGCCTTGGCGACCGGAACGCCGGCAAAGAAGGCGATCGCCAGTCCGATGCAGACCACCACCGCCTTGAGTACCTGGCCCGGCAACATGCGGCCGCGATAGACTTCGGGGCTGACTTCGGCCTTGCGCGCGAACTCGGCGCGATAGACGATGCGCACGATGACGACGACGGCGACGAGGCCGAACAGCGCGACCGGCGCCAGGGCCGCCGAAAAGGCCGGATAGGAAATCCCCGACAGCGCGCCGATGACCATATTCTGTGGGTTGCCGGTGATGGTGGCGACACTGGCGCAATTCGACGCCGTAGCGGTGGCGATCAGATAGGGGACAGGGTTTCGGTTGATGACGCGGGTGACGTGGACGACGATCGGCGCCATGACCAGGCAGATCGCGTCGTTGACCAGGAACGCCGACAGCACCCCGGTCAGCAGCGTCACCATCACAAGCAGCATGAACGGCGCATGCGCATGCTCGATGGCAATGGCGCCGAGCGCACGGAAGGCGCCCGAGACTTTCAGATGCGCCACGACGATCATCATGCCGAGCAACAGCGTGATCGTGTCGAAACTGATGGCGCGGTATGCGTCCTCCAGGCTGAGTGCGCCGATGGCGATCATCGCCGCACCGCCGAGCAGCGCGATGCCTGCCCGGTCGAGGCGCAAGCCGGGGAACCTGCCGACGGCGACGCCGGCATAGGTCAGGATCAGGATCAGCAGTGCCGCCGCGCCCATCAAAGTCATTCGTGGAAAAGCCCCGTTCAGATCCGCCCTGTCCCAGGCCCTAAGGGCAGCCGGCGCAAGCTGTGATTCCTGCCGCCATACTCACCCGAACTCAATCCGATCGAGCGAGCCTTTTGGCAACATCAAAGATTGATGTGACGCGCACGGCGTCGAACCATTGGCGCACATCGGCCAACAGACAATCACACCGGCAGAATATCTCGTAAAACGTTGGGTAGGGTTCCGTCAAAAGATGAAAGGTTTGGAAGAGGCCCAAGCTCATCGAAATCGTGGGCTCTATCATGCCCTGAACACTCGGCTGACGCGGGGAACAAGCAGCCGATTGCGGAGTTGGAACGGCGGTAGAGGTTTGCCGGTATGAGACCCACTCCCGTGCTGCAGTACATTTATAGGATAATTGCTCGCGACGTTTTTCTCGTGCTTGCGCGTGACGCTCTTTGCGCGGCGTGGCCGCAATGACGCAGCGCGATCGTAACGCCACTTCACCACGGGAAGACAAGAAGGACGGCATAGGGCGAGCACTTGGACTCGGCCTTATCACCGGCGCCGCCGACGACGATTGCTCGGCGATCGGCACCTATGCAAGTGCCGGCGCGCGCTTTGGCCCGGACCTGCTTTGGACCGCTCCTGTAACGCTGCCGATGATGTACACGGTCGTGTATCTCTCGTCGAAGCTTGGACAGGTTTCGGGCCGCGGCCTCTTTCATGCGATCAAGGACTTCTATCCCCGATGGCTGCTCTGGGCTGTCCTGGTGGGCGTGCTGATCGGCAACACGATCGAAGCAGCCGCCGATCTCGGCGGCATGGCTGCATCCATCAACATCTTCCTTCCTGTTCCGATCCCCCTCATTGTGATTGTAGTCGCGGCCGCGATCTTTGCTCTCCAGCTTTGGGGCTCTTACACGCTCATACGCAACATCTTCCACTGGCTCGCGCTGGCCCTGCTTGCCTATGTCGGCTCGGCCATCATGGCGAAGCCGGATGCGGCAGCCGTGCTGTGGGGAACCCTTGTTCCGAAGATCCAGTTCAGCCGCGAGTTCCTGTCCATTCTGGTGGCCATCATCGGCACCACCCTTTCAGCCTATCTTTACACCTGGCAGTCGAATGAGGAGGTGGAGGAAGAGATTGCCGAGGGGAGAACGACGCTGAGGAAGCGCAAGGGCGCCACCGACGGTGAACTGCGCCGCTCCCGCCGCGATATCCTGATCGGCATGATTTTTTCCAACCTCATCATGTACTTCATCATCCTGTCGACAGGGTCTACGCTCTATGAAGCCGGTGAGCACGACGTCGAGACCGCCGCTCAAGCAGCCGAAGCTCTCAAGCCGCTCGCTGGTGCAGCCGCCGGCGTACTGTTCGCTGCCGGCGTGATCGGGGTCGGGTTCCTTGCCGTTCCGGTCATGACGACAGGTGCCGCATACGATCTGGCGCAGGCGGTCGGGTGGGAGCACAGCCTTCATGCCAAGCCGCGTGAGGCGCCAAAGTTCTATATCGCGATCGGCGCCTTCACGCTGATTGCTGTTGGCCTGAATTTCCTGGGTTTCAACCCAATGAAGGCGCTCGTCTGGTCCGGTATCGTGCAGGGCTTTTCCACGCCGCCACTGCTTCTTCTCATCATGCTGATGACGAACAACCCGCGGATCATGGGAGACAAGGTCAACAGCCGGACAACCAACGCCCTGGGGTGGGCTACTACGATCGCAATCTTTTCCGCCTCTTTGGGGCTGGTGGCGACCTGGTTTATCTAGGTCACCATGACTCGCGCTCATGCCCGGCAATTCGAGCTCACTTTCAATGAAGGAGTTGGCAATGAAGGAGTTGGTCTGCACATCTGCCGCAGCTACCGCGCTCCCGGCGGCAGGGCCAAGTGCGCGTGCTTGTGGAAGATCGCAATCTTGTCGGGATAGGTAATCCGGATCTCGCGTCCGCATCCCTCGCACTTGTAATGGGAAACGACCTGAAACCAGCTGCCGTTCTTGATGACGGTGAAGTTGCACTGCGGGCATTGGAAAGTCAGGCCAACAGAGAATAGGCTGGGAGACAGGGACATTGCAGCACTTCTTGTCAGTCCGGCGGATCGACGACGAAGGATGCGGCAATCAAATCGTCGGCATCGATTCTACCCTTGCCGTCCTCCAGGACTGCTGCGACCTTTCGAAAGGTCTTCAGTTCGTTTTCGGTAATCCGGGCGCCGCGCATCCTTTCAGCGAGGTCAGCCACGCGTATTCGCAGCGCCTGCGACGCTCCAATCTCACGGTTCGACATGGTGATCACATTCCTCGTCGCTCGACTTCCCGCCGCACCTTTCGGCACGGCGGGTCCAGTCGCTTAGCTCATTCGATGACTTTGATGATCTTGCGCGTGCCCGGGTCAACCACAACGGTCCGGTTGTCGACCACCACGTAACGGTATTTTGTGTCGGGGACTTCATGAAGTTCGACGGTTTCGGGCAAGGTTGAACCGATATTGAGCTCCACTCCAGGGATTTTCACCGATGCCAGCGGCTGCTTTTTGACATATTCCCTGATGACGGTCTCCTGTTCAGGCTCGATGACTACGTCCTGAGCGGCAGCGGCGCCGATACCGGCCAGCAACAGAAACCCAGCGGCTGCAGTGGAAAGACGCATACTCATAAGTGCCTCCTTGATGTGAGCTCTCTTGCGCTGAACGGCATCGTCTTCGCGCCAGGCTCACCAAACCTCAGGCAGCCGCAAACGTTCCTTGGTTGGGCTTCGGTCTGATTCGAGACGGGACCTAAGTCTCACCTGTTTTTGCGTAGTAGCCCGGACACCGCGCTACCCGGAACTGCGGCTGCTCGTAGCAGTTGCTAGCTGTGAGCTCACGCAAGGAGCCAATGGAAAATGGCGTCCACCAAGCCCGCTGGTTACTCGCTGCAGTCTTCGCCGTATCGATCACGTTCCTGGCGATAGGAATCATTGGTAGCTAGAGGCACCCGATTTGAGATCCGCGCAGCTAAGTCCCTCCTGCGCTGATAAGCGACCACCCGCCATTTCCCGATTTGGCGGGTGGTCCGCAATCCTGCTGACCAAGTCCGCCCGCGCGAGGCCTGTCCGGGAAGCCCCATCGCCCTTAACCGAACTGAAAACCAGCCCAGCAGCAAATAACCGTGGAACCTTTCAAAGCCGCATGCCTTGTCCGTTCTCCATGGAAGGAGGTGCGAAATGAGCCTTGACATAGGAAAAGTCGCCATAGCCCTGCTTGGCCTGCTTGCCTACAAGAATAAGGATAAGATCGGCGAGTTAATCGCCGGCAGGAACTCGACAGATGCCAAAAACGCTGGCTCCACCGGCGGGCTCGGGGACATCCTGGAGCGTCTCAGGAATGCGGGTGCGGGCGATCAAGTCGATTCCTGGGTTGGTACAGGATCGAATCGCCCCGTTCCGCGCGACCAAGTCGAGAAAGCGATCGACCCGCAAACGTTGAGCGATCTGGCGGAGCAAACCGGTTTGTCCCGCGAGGAACTTCTCGACCGGCTCACAAGTGAACTGCCCGACGCGGTGGACAAGCTTACTCCCGACGGCCAGATGCCTGTGAGCAAAGGGCCAAATCTCCTCGACGAGGCACCTGGAGCCAGTCGCACTTAGCACCAGGCTGAAAAATGAAAGCCCGCGCCTCCTGGCGAGGACGCGGGCCGATCAGCGTCGATCCAATGAGTCCGGAATGGACAACGAAAATGCTGGCGATCCCGACAGGATTCGAACCTGTGACCATCGGCTTAGAAGGCCGGTGCTCTATCCAGCTGAGCTACGGGACCGCTGGCCGACGCCAAGGCCGGCAAATTTATGCGCTGGGACGGCTGCCCGGCATTTGCCGGTCAATGCGTCCAGGGCGTCCTGCGGTCATAGCGGAAATTTTCCGCATAGGAAATCTGGCGGCGCTTTGATTCCTTCGGCTCCTCGACGCGGTAGGCCAGCCCCTCTTTCTCCGCATAGGCCACCGCCTCTTCCCTTGTGTAGAAGGTGAGCCTGATCTGGCTCCGCATGTCAGCCGACGTGGTATAGCCCATCAGCGGATCGATTTTCTTGCGCATCTCGGGATCGAATTCCAGCACCCAGTGGCCGGTCTTGGCCTTGCCGGACTGCATCGCGGTTTTGGCTGGGCTGAAAATGCGCGCGGACATGAACACCTCGTTACTACGTGCAAGCGGCACCGCCGCTGTATTCCCGTCATTACTGCGCAATGCTGCCGGCGGCAAGGCCGAGCCTGCCGAACCCGCTTCACGCCGGGCCACCGACGATGATCGCGCGAGGTGACGGCCGTGGATAGGACGAGAGATCGCAGCGGGCGTTTTCTTCCCGGCGGGGACGTTTTAGCCGGGTTAACGGCAGCGTGTTATCCGGGTAAACGGCAGCGTGCCGCTGGACAGCAACCTGGGTGCCTGAGGTGGCGCTGCCGCGAAACCGTTGCGCGGGCCGGCATTTCCCACTCCGCTCTCGACCCGAGCCTGCGTTTGTTCCGTTTTCGTCTTTTAGGGGTTGCGCAGCCAAGCCCGGAACCCTATACGCCGCCAAGGACTCGGAGTGTAGCGCAGCCTGGTAGCGCATCTGGTTTGGGACCAGAGGGTCGGGAGTTCGAATCTCTCCACTCCGACCATCCATTCACCGGAAATCATCGGCCGTGCTGCCGGCGCAGTTGCGCCGGACAGCATCTGCGACTGACGAAACACCCAAGCGACCGACGGGCAACCGAATTTCCGAGCGTGCCCGCCTGAAGCTTGCGAAGCGTCAGCCCTGGATGAACGCCAGGAGATCCGGATTGATGATCTCCGGGTGGGTGGTGCACATGCCGTGCGGCAGGCCCTTGTAGACCTTGAGCGTGCCGTGCCTCACCAACTCGGCGGCAAGCAGGGCTGAGTCGGCAATCGGCACGATCTGGTCATCATCGCCGTGCATGATCAGGACGGGCACGTCGATCTTCGTCAGGTCTTCCGTGAAGTCGGTCTCGGAAAAAGCCTCGATGCAGTCGTAGTGGGCCTTGGCTCCGCCCATCATGCCCTGGCGCCACCAATTGTCGACGGCCCCTTGCGAAACCTTGGCGCCCTGGCGATTGAAGCCATAGAACGGGCCGGCCGGCACATCCCTGTAGAACTGGGCGCGGTTGGCGACCAAAGCGGCACGGAAGCCGTCGAAGACCTCGATCGGCAGGCCGCCGGGGTTGCTGTCGGTCTTGAGCATGATCGGCGGCACCGCGCCGATCAGCACCGCCTTGGCGACGCGTCCTTCGCCACCGTAGCGGGCCACGTAACGCGCCACCTCGCCGCCGCCGGTCGAATGGCCGATATGGACGGCGTTCTTGAGATCAAGATGCGCGACCAGAGCCGCAACGTCGGCGGCATAGGTGTCCATCTCGTTGCCGGTCGCGGTCTGTGTCGAGCGGCCGTGCCCGCGCCGGTCATGCGCGATGACGCGATAGCCCTTGTCGAGGAAGAACAGCATCTGGTTGTCCCAGTCGTCGGCGCTCAGAGGCCAGCCGTGATGGAACACGATTGGCTGGCCTGTGCCCCAATCCTTGTAGAAAATCTCGGTGCCGTCCCTAGTGGTGCATGTGCTCATCGTCGTGCTCCTTGTTAGCCGAATTGGTTGGAGGAAGGTTCGTTCCTTCTGTGGACAAGCTATTGCAACGGAGTCATGGTGAGAATTGGCAAAACAGACATTGAACGTGGCAAAACTGACAGATGGGTGCGGGGCGTGATCGGGTCGAAATCGGGCTTGTTGCGTATCCCGGCGTTCAGCAAGCGGCAGTGCTGGGCCTCACCGATCTCTTCCAACTGGCCAACCGGCTGGCTGCCGACCGGTCGCCGGACGCGTTGAGGCTTCGCGTCAGCCATTGGCAATGGCAGGAGGCGAGCCAAACCGTCATCCGCAGCTTCGACAGCGAGCCCGGCCCCGACAATGGACCTGCCATGGTCATCTTGCCTCCGACCCTGGGTGATCCGATCGCTCGCGAGACGGCTGCGCCCTATGCCGACTGGCTCAGGGCCCGCCACGCTGCGGGCGCGACGCTCGGCTCGGTCTGCGCCGGCGCCTTCGTGCTTGCCGAGACCGGCCTGCTGTCGGGTCGTGCGGCGACCACGCACTGGGCCTATCGCGACGCGCTGGCGATACGCTTTCCCGACATCGCACTGGATGCCGACAAGCTGGTCATCGACGACGGCGACATCATCACCGCCGGAGGCTATATGGCCTGGACCGACCTCGGCCTGAAACTCGTCGACCGGGTGCTTGGGCCGACCGTCATGATGGACACCGCCCGTTTCATGCTGGTCGACCCGCCGGGACGCGAGCAACGCTTCTACAGCCCTTTTGCTCCCAGGCTGAACCATGGCGACGAGGCCATCCTCAAGGTGCAGCACTGGCTCCAGGCGAGAGGCGCGCGCGATGTAACGCTTGCCACCATGACGGAGCATGCGGCCTTGGAGGAGCGGACTTTTTTGCGCCGCTTTCGCAACGCCACCGGCCTCAAGCCGACCGAGTATTGCCAGCACCTGCGCGTCGGCAAGGCGCGTGAGATGCTGCGAGCGACGACCCGATCCATCGACCAGATCGCCTGGGATGTCGGCTATGACGATCCCGGCTCCTTCCGCAAGGTTTTCGCCAGGATAACCGGCCTGGCGCCGGGCGATTACCGCAGGCGCTTTGCCGCGGAACGAGCGGCGGTGGTGGGCGTAGGGAGCTGAGTTATCACCTCGTTGAAGGCAAGCTCGCCGGGAAGAGAACCCCAACCGCCTCATCTCCCGGCGAGCCTACAACCTGATTTGATACGCATCAGGACCGGGGTTAGCCGGCAAGCTTGCAGGTGCAAGAGAGATGCCAGTCAACCTTTCCCGAAATGGGACACCAGCCGAGCTTTTTCCTTCTCCCCTTGTAGTAGCAGGTGGATCGGCGCGCCGCGCCGAGCCGGATGAGGGGTGTTGGAAGAAATGAGGCGCTGGCGATCCTGTCGCAGTGCGCCCGATTTGGACGAGAGTGTTCGCCAAGCTGGAACACCCTCATCCGACCGAGCTTCGCTCGGCCACTTTCTCCCACAACAGAGGAGAAGGGAAGTTCTCCCACCGCCTAAATCTCGAACTCGCCCTGCCCCTCATCCATGGCGCTGACGGTTTCGGCGGCGAGCGCCCTCGTGATCGGCGTCTTGCGTTCCAGTGCCGTGCGGTCGAGCCGCTCGACCACGCGCATCGCGGTGGCCAGCGAGCGCTCGATGCGGCGCACCAGATATTGCACGACATGCGGCTCGACCTCGACCTGGCGGTCGGCGAATAGTTTGGTGATGACACCGGCCAGCAAGAGATCGTCGGGCTCGTGGATCTCGACCATCGCCGCCGCCTTCAGCCGCGATGCGAGGTCGGGGAGCATGACACCCCAGGCGGACGGAAAGCGCCGCGCGGTCAAGAGCAAGGTCGAGCCGGCCGCGCGCACCGCGTTGATCAGATGGAACAGCCCCTCTTCATCGACCGGACCGGCATCGACATCGTCGATCAGGGCCGGCCGCGCGCCGAGGCTCGCCATGCAGTCGCCGATCCGACCGGCGTCGACCTTCACCGCGCCGGCGCGGGCGCGCCAGATCGACGCCAGATGGGTTTTTCCACAGCCTGCGGGGCCGGCGAGCACGACCACCGGCGACGGCCAGTCCGGCCAGCGATCGACCAGCGCCACCGCCTGGCTGTTGGTGCCTGAGACGACGAGTTCGTCGCGCGAATAACCGGTGCCGTGGCCGAGATCGAGCGGCAACTGGCGCGGCGGGTCGATCCTGTTGTCCGGCATCTGGCTCAACTGCGCGGCCCACCGCTCCCGCGACGACGCGCCGGCAGCGGCGGCACAGGTTCGGTGCTGTGGCCCTTGTAGAGCGGCGACTCGAGATAGCGGGCGATGGCAAAGCGCACCAGGACGGCAACGGCAGCCGAGGCAGGCACGGCGATCAGCAAGCCGACGAAGCCGAACAGCGCGCCGAAGGCAAACAGCGAAAACATCAGCCACACCGGATGCAGGCCGACGCTTTTTCCCACCAGCCTCGGCTGCAGGATGTTGCCCTCGATGAACTGGCCGACGAAGAACACGCCGGCCACCGCCGCGACCATGGTCCAGTCCGGCCAGAACTGGACGAAGGCGACGCCGACGGCCAGCACCAGCCCGGTCAGCGAGCCGACATAGGGGATGAAGGAGATCAGACCGGCGAACAGGCCGATGAGGATGGCGAAATTCAGACCGGTCAGCGTCAGCCCGGTGGCGTACATGGCACCCAGTACCAGGCACAGCGTGCCCTGACCGCGCACAAAGCCGGCGGTGGCGGTGTTAATGTCGTTGGCGATCGCCCTGACGGTCTGGACATAATCGCGCGGCACCCAGCTGTCGACAATCGTCACCATGCGATCCCAGTCGAGCAGCATGTAGAAGGCGACGACGGGCGTGACGACGAACAGGCTGACCACCGAGACCAGCGCCACGCCGGAACTCCAGATCGAGGTGAACACCGTGGTCAGCAGGCCGAAGCCGGAGGTCAGCAGCGAGTTCAACCCTTCGCGCAGGCCATTGGCGTCGACGCCGAATTGCTCTTCCAGCCATCTCGGATCGAAGCTGGTGATCAGGCTCTGCAGCCGGGTCAGGTATTCCGGCAGCTTGCTGGCAAAATCGGCCATCTGCGAAGCCAGCACCGGAATGAGGATGACGAAGGCCAGCACCAGAACGACGATGAAGGCAAACAGGATGACAATCGTCGCCATCAGCCTGGACAGGCCGAGCCGCTGCAGCCGGTCCGCGACCGGGTCGAGAAAGTAGGCGAGCACCATGCCGGCGACGAACGGCAGCAAGATGCCGCTGAAGACATAGAGGAAGACCGCGAGGATGATGGCGCTGATCAGCCAGAAGCGGATTTGGCGCCGAAACACGCCGGACGCGGCCGCATCGGCAGCGGCAGCTTCGGCTGCCGCGTCGATGTTCTGGTCAGGTATCCGGTTTGGAGCCTTCGCCATAGCCGCTCATATGCCTCAGCCAAGCCACGAGATAGGCCGCGGCCGAAGCCACGGTCAAGACCCCGGACAGCAATATGAGCACCGGCCTGAGCGGATCGAGATCGACGGCGAGGGCCAGTTCGCCCAGCACCACCGCCGCCAGCCCGATCTGGACGGCGGTGTTGGCCTTCGACACGAACAGCGGCTTCATCTCGACCGGGTGGGCCATGACGGTGGACAAAACGACGGCGCAGACGATCAGCGCATCGCGCGACACCATGGTGACGACCAGCCACAGCGGCAATTCACCGATGAAGCCCAGCACCACGAACACCGAGACCAGCAGCAATTTGTCGGCCATCGGATCGAGATAGGCGCCAAGCTGCGAAAACTGGTTGAAATGGCGGGCGATGAAGCCGTCGACGCCGTCGGAAATGCCGGCGATCAGGAAGCCGGCGAAAGCCCAGTCCCAGCGCCCCTGCAGCATGGCCAGCACCACGCCCGGCACCAGCACGAAACGCATGATCGTGATCATGTTGGGGATGGTCAAACGCATGTCCCGTCGCTTCTGTTTTGATGATACATGATAGAGATGAGAGGCTACGGCAAGTCAGAGCGACGCAGATGCTGCCAATCTCCGCTCGTGGGAAGAGATTGGCTATCTTCAAGGCCTTCGCCATCGCCAATGTTGGAGATTTGCCTGAGGCCTCTGTCCACGATTTTGTGATGCCGAAAATGCCTGAGCCAGCCGTTATCCTTGCGAGGCGCAGCCGTTCATGCGAAGAGCCCCGGAAAGCAGGAAAGAGTGATGAGCAAGCGCAAGAACGGGCTCACCTATGCCGAGGCGGGTGTCGACATCGATGCCGGCAACCTCATGGTCGAGAAGATCAAGCCGCTGGTGCGCGCGACGCGCCGGCCGGGCGCCGATGGCGAGATCGGCGGCTTCGGCGGCCTGTTCGACCTCAAGGCCGCCGGCTTCACCGACCCGGTGCTGGTCGCCGCCAATGACGGCGTCGGCACCAAGCTGAAGATCGCCATCGATGCCGGCAAGCACGACACGATCGGCATCGACCTCGTCGCCATGTGCGTCAACGACATCGTCGTGCAGGGCGCCGAGCCATTGTTCTTCCTCGACTATTTCGCCACTGGCAAGCTCGACCCCTACCACGGTGCGGCGATCGTCGGCGGCATCGCCGAGGGCTGCCGGCAGGCCGGATGCGCGCTGATCGGCGGCGAGACGGCGGAAATGCCCGGCATGTATCACGGCAAGGACTACGACCTCGCCGGCTTTGCCGTGGGCGCGGCCGAACGCGGCCAGTTGCTGCCGACCGACGATATCGTCGAGGGCGACGTGCTGTTGGGGCTGGCCTCGTCGGGCGTGCATTCAAATGGCTTTTCGCTGGTCCGCCGCATCGTCGCCACCAGCGGCCTTGCGTGGACCGATCCAGCGCCCTTCAACGATGAAGCCACGCTGGCCGAGGCGCTGCTCGAGCCGACCCGCATCTACGTCAAGTCGATCCTCAAGGCGATCCGTAACACGCATGGCATCAAGGCGCTGGCCCATATCACCGGCGGCGGTTTCCCGGAAAACATCCCGCGCGTCCTGCCGAAGGATTTTTCGGCCGAGCTCGACCTCGACGCCATCGAAGTGCCGGCGGTGTTCTCATGGCTGGCCAAGACCGGCGGCGTGGCGCCCGACGAGATGATGCGCACCTTCAACTGCGGCGTCGGCATGATCCTCGCCGTCGCCTCCGGCCAGGCGGCACAGGTTGCGGCCGTGCTGCAGGAGGCCGGCGAGACGGTGACGCCAATCGGCCGCATCGTGCCGCGTCGCGACGCCGGGGTGATCTATCGGGGCGCGATCGGCCTATGAGCATGCGCAAACGCACCGTGGTGCTGATTTCGGGACGCGGCTCCAACATGACGGCGCTGATCGCCGCGGCCACCTATCCGGGTTATCCGGCTGAGATCGTCGGCGTAATTTCCGACCGGGCCAATGCCGCCGGTCTCGGCATCGCGGCGGCGCGCGGCATCGCCACCAAGGTGATTTCGCGGGCCGACTATAGCAGCAAGGAAGCGCATGACGGGGCGATCGACGCCGCACTTGTCTCGTTCGGCGCCGAGATCGTGGCGCTGGCCGGTTATATGCGCATTCTCGGCGCGCGCTTCGTCGAGAAATGGCTGGCCCGGATGATCAATATCCACCCTGCCCTGCTGCCCGCCTTCAAGGGGCTGGATACGCATGCGCGCGCCTTGCGCGCGGGCATGCGCATCCATGGCTGCACGGTGCATTTCGTCACGCTCGACATGGATGACGGCCCGATCATCGCTCAGGCCGCCGTGCCGGTGATGGTCGGCGACAATGAGGACATGCTCGCCGCGCGCGTGCTGAAGGCAGAGCACCGGCTTTATCCGCTGGCGCTCGGGCTGGTCGCCGAAGGCAAGGCGCGGATGGAAGGCGGCCGCACCGTGCTTGCCCACTTCGCCGACGATGCCGACAACAGCACCTCCGTGATCATGGCGCCCGATCCGCTGCGCGAGGAGACCGACCTCGAGCATCTGGCGCGCATCACTCCCTGAGAACCATCCTTGCCAACATGGTAGCAAATGTTGCTACCATGTTGGCAAGGAGACAGGTTGATGGCGACAGTCGAAAAGGTCAGCGTGGCGCTTTGGGCGACCTTGATACCGCCATGGGCACAAAACATGGCGGCGGATATGGGAAAGACTTTCAGCCCGACATTCCTTGGTCTTAAATTGAACTCATGAAGCAACTCCTTCTTCTGCGTCACGCCAAGTCGAGCTGGGACGATCCTGACCTCATCGACTTCGACCGGCCGCTTTCCGGGCGCGGGCTGAAGGCCGCCCCGCTGGTCGGTCGCGAACTGGCCAGCCAGGGCTGGCTGCCCGATCTGGCGCTGGTATCGCCGGCGTTGCGCAGTCGCGACACATGGCGGCTGGTTTCGGCGGAACTACCCGCGAAAACGCCGGCCAAATTCGTCCAGGCGCTCTACGAGGCCAGTGCGGCAGACGTTCTCGCCAAGGTACGGCAGGCAAATGCGGCAACGAGCGATCTCTTGGTGCTCGGCCATAATCCCGGCCTGGAGGAATTCGCGCGCCGACTTGCCGGCGCCGGGTCGGATGCCGCGGCACTCAATAAGCTTGGAGAAAAATTCCCGACAGCGGCTCTTGTCCGCTTCCTTTTCGACGGTGACTGGGCACGGCTGGCCCTCGGCGATGCGCGGCTGACACACTGCGTTTGGCCGAAGGATCTGCGCTAAACGAGGGCTGTGACTTGATATGCAAAAGCAAGAACGGCGGGCCAAGCCCGCCGCTCTTTGCGTTCCGCAGCTTGAGGGTTTAGCGGCCCCAGTTGCCCCGGCCGGACTGAGGCACGACCGGTTCAGTCGTGCCGGGCTGGGTCGTCGCGTTGGTATTGACGGTATTGTGCTCCGCCGTAAACGGCTTGCGAATCGAACCCGTGAACGTGCTGTCGATATTTCCAACAGCCGCATTGCCAACAGGCGCGGCCGGCTGGTTGGCGCCGTCCGAACCATAGTGGTCGCTGCCGGCAAAGGCGCTGCCTGTGGCAATGAGGATGGCCGCAGCGGTGAGAGCAATCTTGGTCATTTCAGGTACTCCAGTACTTTCATACTTTCAGTGTTGTTGTCCGTCTGGTGGCGTGCCTTGGGAGGATTTCGCGTCGCTCGGACCACCCCGAGGTGGGTTGGCCCTGCAGCAGTTTCCAATCACAAAGATGTTCCGGCTACGCCCTGAACCGGCTGCTTGAAATCCGTCAAAAGGCTTCCTTCGCACAATCTTTGACCTTCTTCTCAATGCGTTAGGCGAATATTTCTGCCGCGTGGCCTGGCCATTTGCTGAGCCGACGTTCACTTGGTCTTGCACAATGCGTCAACAAAAAACGAACCGATCGGTTCGATTTCCTGCACAAATGAAATCGCGGATCTACCGGTTTTGCGCTGCCGCCCTAGACGTGCACGTCGCCAAAGGAGAGCTCGCCGTCGTCGCTGGCGGTCAGGAACGCCGTGACCAGCAGGCCGGCATAGAGGGCGGCGACCAGCACGACGATGACCAGGCCGGGAATGGGCCCCAGAGCAGCGCCGGCAACCGCCTCGCGCACCGAACTGACGAAGTCGATGCGGACACCTTCGGTTAGAAGACTGGGGGTCGACAGTTTCAGGATCCAGGCCAACAGCAGGATCAGCAGCATGTGGATGTAGTTTCGACGCAGACGGCGCGCCAACGCCGCTCGTTGCGAAATGAGGAATTTTGGAGTGCGCAGACTTTCGCCGACGACCAACAGCCAATCGGACGCGAAGTCCGGCTGCGGCGAGAATATCTGCGCGAAATAGTGCCGTTCGAACTGGCGCACTCGGGCCCGGTAAACGTCGAAGAAGCGATATCGCCGCGCTTCTATCCACAGCAGCAACAGGACAAGCAGCATGGCAAAAAGCAGTACGCCGTGATGCGCGCTGGCCGTCGAAAGCGAGATGGACAACATTGCCGCGACGACCGTTATCGCCCAATTGCTCGTCCGGTCCAGGCGGTCGCGCCACCCCGTCATGCGCAGAATCTCGGCGCGATGAAAATGCGCCATCGTGGTCACGAGTTCGCCGGGCGAAAGCGTCCTTCCAACGGGGGCCGGCGCTGCCAACGCTTCTGCCATCACCATGTCTCCACCGCCACGCAAAAACGGTTGGTTGGGCTTATCGTTCCGACGCTTCACTTTGCCGGGCGCAGCCACACCTTGTTGTCGTGGAACGCCGCACCGCCATAGGGCGCCGGCGCGTCGGCGCCGGTCAGGACGTTGATGCCCTCGCCGCGCTCGTGGGCGCTGTTGGGCCAGATGCCTTCGGCCACCACGACGCCGCGCTTGACGCCATCGAACAATCTTGCGTGCAGCACAACTTCGCCGCGCGCATTGCCGATCTCGACGCGGTCGCCATTGGCCAGCCCATAGACTGCCGCATCATCCGGATGCAAAAGCAGTTCCGGCCGGCCCTCCTTGGCCATCGACACCGGCGTCTCGGAAAAAGTCGAGTTGAGGAAATTGCGCGCCGGCGAAGTGGCCAGCCGGAACGGATGCGCAGCATCCGCCACCTCGATCAGATCGACATGGTCGGGAAATTCCGGCAGGCTTGCCACCGGCCCGAACAGGCCCATGCTTTTCGGCGGCCGGTTGGGCGCCGCCTGCCCGGTCCAGTCGGCGCGAAAGCGGAATTTTCCGTCCGCGTGGCCGAAGCCGTCGATAAAATGCGCCGCTTCGAAAGCCGGCTGCAAATCGAGCCACTTTTGTTCCTTGAGGCTCGAAAAACTGCCCAGCCCGCGCTTGCCCAAAATGATGTCGATATGCTGCCGCTCGGTCATGCCGAAGCCAGACCTGTCGCCAACACCGAGCCTTTTGCCGAGTTCCTCGATGACGAAATGGTTGCTGCGCGGCCCTTCCGGCGGGTCGATCAGCTTCGGCCCGAGCGTGATGTGCTGATTGCCGCCGCCCTTGTAGACATCGTCATGCTCTAGAAACATCGTCGCCGGCAGCACGACATCTCCGAGTTTTGCGGTGTCGGTCATGAACTGTTCGTGCACGCAGGAAAACAGGTCGTCGCGCAAAAAGCCCTGCTTCACCAGCCGCTGCTCAGGCGCGACATTGACCGGATTGGTGTTCTGGATCAGCAGCGCCGTCACCGTTGGGCCGCCATAGAGCGCATCCTCAGCGCCGGTCAGCACCGGGCCGATGCGCGAATGATCGAGGTGGCGGATCGCCGGGTCGCGCATCCGCGTGCCTTCCAGCAGTTCCTGGTTCAGTTTGAAGATGCCCGAATTGGAATGGAAGGCGCCGCCGCCCTCATATTGCCAGCAGCCGGTGACCGCGGCGATCGAGGCGGCGGCATGCATGTTGACCGAGCCGTTGCGCTGCCGCGAAAAACCGTAGCCGAGGCGGAAATAGGTTTTCTTGGTCGCGGCGAGACGGGCGAAGGCCTCGATCTCATCGACGGAAAGCCCGGTGATATCAGCCGCCCATTGCGGCGTCCTCGTCTGAAGATGCGCTTCCAGACCGTGCGGATCGTCGGTGTATTTTGCCAAATAGGCGCGGTCGGCCATGCCGTCACGGAACAGCACATGCATCACCGCGCAGGCCAGCGCACCGTCGGTGCCGGGCTTCAGCACCAGGCCGAGATCGGCCTGCTTCATCGTCGCGTTCTCGTAGACGTCGATGACGACGATCTTGGCGCCACGCTCCTTGCGCGCCTTGATCGCGTGGGTCATGACATTGACCTGGGTGACCACGGCATTGGTGCCCCAGACCACCACGCAGTCGGACTTGGCCATCTCGCGCGGGTCAGGACCGCGCAGCGCGCCGGCCCCCATCATCCAGCCGGTCCAGGCCAGATTGGTGCAGATCGAACCGAAGAAGCCGGAATATTTTTTCGCGTGGCGCAGCCGCTCGATGCCATCGCGCTGCACCAGTCCCATGGTGCCGGCATAGTAATAGGGCCAGACCGTCTCCGAGCCGTATCTTGCCTCGGCCGCGATGAATTTTTCGGCGACCAGGTCGAGTGCGGCCCCCCAGCTCGCGTCCTTCCAAAGGCCCTCACCCTTGGCGCCCGCCCGGATCAGCGGCTTCAGCAAGCGGTCGGGATGATGGACGCGGTCGGCATAACGGGCGACTTTGGCGCAGATGACGCCGGCCGTGTAGCTGTTGGCCTTGGCGCCATGGACGCGGCCGATGCGCTTGCTGTCGAGCAGCTCGACCTCGAGCGCGCAGGTCGACGGGCAATCATGCGGACAGGCCGAATGGCCGATCCTGAGCTTGGCGTGCTGATTCATGGGAGCAGACTAGTCGGTTGCGAAAGCGGCGTGTAGGGCCAGATGCAGCGCTAACTTGCTTCTCCTTGCTGAGGCAAGCTGAAAATCTGGCGACCACCAGCGCGGGGCCGTTAGAACTGCGTCGTCAACGCCGTCAGCCACTCGGGCGAAGCGTTGACGAGTGCGGTTTCCAACGCCTTGTCGAACCCAGACAGAATCGCGGCGGCGGTCATCACCAGCAAGACGCCGAAGGCGACCTTCAGCCCGCTGCCGGCGCTGGCGATGTGGCTGCGCCAACTCAGCAAGGTCTCGCGGGACAGTAATCCGAGGATCAGCAACGGCACGGCAGCACCGAGACCAAACAGGACCATGGTGACCCCAACCTGGCCAAGGTCTTGGCCCTGCGCTGCAAGGACGGAAGCGGCACCGAGAGTCGGGCCAACGCAAGGGCTCCACACCGCGCCAAGCAACAGACCGACGCCGAACTGCCCCCAAAGGCCAACGGATGAAAAGCCGCCAAACCGCTGCTCGACCCAGTTGCCGGCCGGACCGGCCGCAACCGCGATATGCGCCTGGAGTGGCGGCACGATCAATATCGTGCCGAGGACGAGCATCAGAACTGCGGCGGCGCTGCGAAAGACACCGCCGTCAAGCCCGACGGAGAACCCGATCGTGGCGACGAAAAGCCCTATGGCCGTGAAGGATATGGCAAGTCCTGCGGCCAGCGCGATGGGGCCATAGCGATGCTGACTGACGGCAGCACCGAGCACGATCGGTATCAGCGGCAGCACGCATGGCGACAGCGTCGACAGCACCCCGGCCAGGAACGAAAATATGAGACCGAGTAGCATCTCCGCCGCTCAGATCGTTTTATCAAGCAATTGCTTGATGGCATCCGCCTTGGTCACCCCAACAAGCCGACCGACTTCCGTTGCGCCCTTGAAGGTGATCAGCGTGCTCTGCATCCGCGCACCAAGAGCCCGAACAACCTCTTTTTGGGAATCGAAATCGACTTCGAAAACGGCCAGGTTTGCGTGCTCGGGCGCAGGCAGCAACTTGCCGAGCACCCGCTTCTGCGCCTTGCAGATCGGACACCAGCTGGCGGTGATCTCGACCAGGATCGGCTTGCCTGCCTTTTGCGCCTTTTCGAAGGCCTGCCGTGTGTAGGCCATGCGGCTGGCAGCCAGCGCCGCCGGAGCCGAGGCGAGGCCGGATATTGCGGTCAGGCCGATGAGGAAGGTGCGACGGTCTAGCATTTCTTGACTCCTGAAGTCGTCGGCGGGCAAGTAATCCCGCCGTGGTCGGACATGAGGATACGGTCCGTTGTTCGCGCCAGCGACGGCGAACGTTACAGGCTCACGGTAATGTTACCGAGGCCGCCCTTCGCTTGCGTCCACTTGCATTCGACGCCGTCAGCAGCCATCAGGTGCTGACGCCAAGCGCACCAGTGGCTTCAGCAAGCGCTCGGGATTATGGACGCGGCGGCGTAGCGGGCGACCTTGGCGCCGATGACGCCTGATGTATACGTATTGGCCTTGGCGCCGTGGACGCGGCCGATGCGCTTGCTGTCGAGCGGTCGACGGGCAAACATGCAGACAGGCCGAATAGCCGATCCTGAGCTTGGCGTGCCCCAAACTAACTTCTGACGACCAGCTGTAGGGCCAGATGATTAGCCAATCTCCCCCCTTGTGGGGGAGATGTCCGGCAGGACAGAGGGGGGCGCGAAGGATCGCCAACTTTAGGTGTGATCCCGCCCTGATCAAGAAGAACGGCAGTCGGGCGGGGCAAATACTGCCAGGCCGGCGGGACAGCGCCCCCCTCTGCCCTGCCGGGCATCTCCCCCACAAGGGGGGAGATTACGCTTCCCCTACTCCGCCGTGCCTTCCTCGTACTCTGCCGACATCGACAGCCATTTTTCCTCATGGCCGGCCAGTGTCTGGGCCAGTTGCGAGCGTTCCTTGGCCAGCCGTGTCGCCGTCGACGGGTCCTTTTCGTAGACCGCCGGATTGGCGAGTTCGTCCTCGATCAAGTCGATGCGCTTGCGAATGCGGTCCATCAGCGCTTCGGTGGCGCGGATCTCCTTGGCCAGCGGCTCGAAGGCGGCGCGGCGCGCCGCCGCGTCACGGCGGCGGTCGGCCTTCGAGGCCTTTTCGGCCTCGCGCTTGCCGCGGCGGTCGCCGGCCACGCCGGTGACCAGCGTCTTGTAATCATCGAGGTCCCCGTCAAAAGGATTGACCGTCCCGTCCTTGACCAGCCACAGCCGGTCGGCCGTTGCCTCGAGCAGATGGCGGTCGTGCGAGATCAGGATGACGGCGCCGGGAAACTCGTTCAGCGCATGGATCAACGATTCACGGCTGTCGATATCGAGATGGTTGGTCGGTTCGTCGAGGATGAACAGGTTTGGCCCCTCGAACGCCGACAGGCCCATCAACAGCCGCGCCTTCTCGCCGCCCGACAGGTCCTTGGCGGCGGTGTTCATCTTTTCGGTGGTCAGTCCGAACTGGGCGACACGGCCGCGCACCTTCGATTCCGGTGCTTCCGGCATCAGCCGGCGGACATGCTCATAGGCGTTTTCACTCGGTCGGAGATCGTCGAGCTGATGCTGGGCAAAGATCGCCACCTTCAGGCCGGGCGCCACCGTCATGGTCCCGGTCTCCTGCTTCAGGCGGCCGGACAGCAATTTGGCGAAGGTCGACTTGCCGTTGCCGTTGGCGCCGAGCAGTGCGATACGGTCGTCGGCATCGATGCGCAGCGTCATCTTCTTCAGGATCGGCTCACCCTCGACATAGCCGACATTGACGTTGTTGAGCGCAATGATCGGCGAGGCCACCGTCTTCACCGGCTCGGGAAAGGAGAACGGCCGCACGTTGTCGTTCACAATCGCGGCGATCGGCTTCATCTTCTCCAGCGCCTTGATGCGCGACTGGGCCTGTCTCGCCTTGGAAGCCTTGGCGCGGAAGCGCTCGACGAAGGACTCCATGTGCTTGCGTGCGGCTTCCTGCTTGACCCTGCCCTTCTCCTGCAATTCGCGCTGCTCGGTGTATTGGCGCTCGAACTGGTCGTAGCCGCCGCGCCAGAAGGTCAGCTTCTTCTGGTCGAGATGGACGATCGAGTTGACGGCGCGGTTGAGCAGGTCGCGGTCATGCGAGATCAGCAGCACCGTGTGCGGGTATTTCGACACGTAGTTTTCCAGCCACAGCGTGCCTTCGAGGTCGAGATAGTTGGTCGGCTCGTCGAGCAGCAGCAGATCGGGCTCGGCAAACAGCACCGCGGCGAGTGCGACGCGCATGCGCCAGCCGCCGGAGAACGACGAGGCCGGCCGCCGCTGGGCGGCGTCGTCGAAGCCGAGGCCGGCGAGGATGGTGGCGGCACGAGACTCGGCCGAATGGGCGTCGATATCGGCCAGCCGCATGTGGATGTCGGCGATGCGGTGCGGATCGGTCGCCGTCGATTCCTCATCGAGCAATGCGGAGCGTTCGAGGTCGGCCTTGAGCACGATCTCGATCAGCGGCTCCTCGGTGCCGGGAGCCTCCTGCGCCACCTGGCCGATGCGCGTGTTCTTCGGCAGACCGATCGAGCCGGTCTCGGAGGCGAGGTCGCCGGTGATCGCCTTGAACAAAGTGGTCTTGCCGGTGCCGTTGCGGCCGACAAGCCCTGCCTTGCTGCCGGCCGGCAAAGTCAGCGAGGCATGGTCAAGAAGCAGGCGTCCGGCCATGCGGAGCGAAAGGTCGTTGATGATCAGCATGGCCGCGCTTTTGCACGGGACGTCAGCGCTTCGCAAGACCTCGAGCGGCGGTTGGCCGCATAACGCATGAAAATGGCCGCCAGCGGCAGGTTGCCCGGTGCCGCGGGCGGAGAAAGAAGACGATTGATCCGATCACCGGCCTCGCCGGATCAACGGACCAGCTCCGGGCTGGGCCGGCAACCGCTGCGATGGCGTGGCGCCTGGCGAGCATCGGCTTCTCGCAGCCGAAAACTGCGCATTTGTCAGTCAATTGCCGGTGCAAGGCGGTCGTCTTCGGCTATCGCGTCATGACGCAAGGGCAAGACTCAGCTATGTCTAGGTGTGCGGCGGACCTGATACCCGCCTGGCCGGCGTCATCGCTCCCCTCCCAAGCGGCGCCGGCCATCTTTCCTACAGCTTTCACTGCGCCGGCGGCGCGGCGGGTTGATCATCGCCTGGCGTCGCGTTGGGCGCAGGGTCGACCTGCGGGTTTTGATCGGCGCCGGGAGCCTTTGTCGGTGGAATGTTGTTGTCGCAAGCCGCGATTGCCAGCGCTGCGGCCAAAACGAGCCAGGTCGGGGCCAGCAAAGTTGAGAGCTTGTTCATCGCAACCTCCTGTCACCGGGCAAACGAGACGGTGCCGATTTGGTTGCACGCTCGGGCAAGAGCTTGGGACGTTTTGGAACCCCGGGAACAAAACGAGAGAGGGGAACAAAACGCCGGCTCCTCGGTTGGTCCACACCAATGGAGAAAATCATGATCCGTCTGCTCATAGCCGGGGCCGCCGTCTATGTGGCCTACCGCATCGTCAGGGAAATCGTCGACGAGGTGCCCGACGACTTCGATCCGCTGTTGCTGCCGCCTCCCGATGACGACAAGTCGCTGCCGCGGCAGTCAGCGGCGATGGGCGTCGAGCCGCAGCGCTAGTTCCGGTTCGTCGGTCGGGCGCCAGCAGGATCGGACGCACGCACGAAAGCGTTGCGAACAAAGCAGAAACGATGCTTGATGGGCAATGAACCTCGCTGCCCGTGATTCGACCTTCCGGCCTGCCTATCTCGCAAAGCTGAATGCCGAGCAGTGCGTTGCCGTCGAGCATGGCGACGGCAAGGTCGCCGGGCCGCTGCTGGTGATCGCCGGGGCCGGCTCCGGCAAGACCAGCACGCTGGCGCATCGCGTCGCGCATCTGATCGTCAGGGGCGCCGACCCGAGGCGCATCCTTTTGATGACGTTTTCGCGTCGCGCCGCATCGGAATTGGCCAAGCGCGTCGAGCGCATCGCCGGCGAGGTGCTCGGCCGCGACGCTTCCGTCATCACCGATGCTCTCACCTGGGCCGGCACGTTTCACGGCATCGGCGCCAGGCTGCTGCGCGACTACGCTATGGAGATCGGCCTCGATCCGGCCTTCACCATCCACGACCGCGAGGATTCGGCCGACCTGATGAACCTCGCCCGGCACGAACTCGGCTTCTCGAAAACCGAAGGCCGTGTTCCGACCAAGGGCACCTGCCTGGCGATCTATTCGCGTGCCGTCAACGCGCAGGCGCCGCTCGGCGAAGTTTTGGGTTCGGTGTTCCCCTGGTGCGCGGGGTGGGCAGAACAGCTCAAGGCGCTGTTCGCCCGATATGTCGAGGCCAAGCAGGCGCAGAACGTGCTCGATTACGACGACCTGCTGCTCTACTGGGCGCAGATGGCAGGCGAGCCGGAGATATCGGCGCATCTGAGTGGGCGTTTCGACCATGTGCTGGTCGATGAATACCAGGACACCAACCGGCTGCAGGCCTCGATCCTCGCGGCGCTCAAGCCGGACGGATCCGGGCTGACGGTGGTCGGCGACGATGCGCAGTCGATCTATTCGTTTCGCGCCGCCGAAGTGCGCAACATCCTCGATTTTCCAAAACAGTTCGCCCGGCCGGCCGAGATCGTCATGCTGGAGCGCAACTACCGTTCGACCGAGACCATCCTGGCCGCCGCCAATGCGGTGATCGGCGAGGCCTCGGAGCGCTTTACCAAAAACCTCTGGTCGGAGCGCAAATCGACCGAAAAGCCGAAGTTGGTCAGCGTCCGCGACGAGGCCGAGCAGGCGAGTTACGTCTGTCAGGCGATCCTAACCGAGCGCGAGGCCGGCACGGCGCTGAAGGCGCAGGCCGTGCTGTTTCGCGCTTCGCACCACAGCGGGCCACTGGAGATCGAGCTGACGCGCCGCAACATCCCGTTCGTCAAGTTCGGCGGGCTGAAGTTCCTCGACGCCGCCCATGTCAAGGACGTGCTGGCGGTGCTGCGCTTCGCCGAGAACCCGCGCGACCGCGTCGCCGGCTTTCGCGTGCTGCAGCTTTTGCCCGGCATCGGCCCTTCGGCGGCTTCGCAGATCGTCGACACCATGGCGACGTCGCTCGACGAAGCGATGGGGCTGGCGCGCTACCGCCCGCCGCAACGCGCCGCCGACGACTGGCCGGGTTTCGTCGCGCTGTTCTCGCAGCTTCGCGCCGGGTCGGGAAAATGGCCTGTTGACCTCGAACAGGTCAGGCTCTGGTATGAGCCGCATCTCGACCGCATCCACGAGGACGCGACGACACGCCGGGCCGATATTCTGCAGCTCGAACAGATCGCCTCGGGCTATGCCTCGCGCGAGCGTTTCCTCACCGAACTGACCCTCGATCCGCCGGATGCAACCAGCGACGAGGCTGGGCCGCCGCATCGCGACGAGGACTATCTGATCCTGTCGACCATCCACTCGGCCAAGGGCCAGGAATGGAAGAACGTCTTCGTGCTCAACACCGTCGACGGCTGCATCCCGATCGATCTCGCCGTCGGCTCGAAGGAGGATATCGACGAGGAGCGCCGCCTGCTCTACGTGGCGATGACGCGGGCCAAGGACGGCCTGCACCTGGTCATGCCGCAGCGCTTTTTCGTCCACGGCCAGGCGGCGCGCGGCGATCGTCATGTTTACGCCTCGCGCACCCGCTTCATCCCGGCCTCGATCCTCGGCGCCTTCGAACAGACATCGTGGGCGAGCGTCCAGGCCAGGGATGATCCGCGCCGCCAGCCGCAAGTGCGCGTCGACCTTGGCGCCCGCATGCGCGACATGTGGAAATAGGCCGCTCTTCGGCACGACGCTCATGCCACGGAGCCTGGTGGCGAAAAATCAAATTTCGGCAACATGGAACCTGATGCCGCAATCCGCGTTTCTGGGCGTCCTACCCCCGGTCGGAGAGCGGCGTCCGCCCGTCACCTCCGCCCAATTCGAGAGGCCAGAATGCACGATAAGACATTTTTCACCCCGGTCGCCGTAACCGTCGGCGCCGGCCATAAGCGCATGATCGCTTCGCTGTTCGACATGCATGAGTTCCTGACCGAGTTTCCACCATCGCGGCGACGCCTGAGCTATGGCGCGGCGGTGAAGGCCTGCGAGGCGGCACGCGCCGGCGAGATCTCGCCCGAAGCGGCGTGCGACGCCCTGATCACCTTCGCAGTTTCGGCAGGCATTCTCTGGCCCTCTGCGCAGCCGGCAGTCTCGGTCAAGCCGATCTCCCGCGACCAGGGCGGATACGCCGCCTGACTGGCCAGGCCTGTTTTGCGACTATGGCCCGCCGAAGATGCTGTTCGTCTTCGACGGGTTTTCCTGTCAATTCGACCCGGATGATCCGAAATCAGGCGTAGGCGCGGCCCTCTTCGCTGCGCTGGAACAGCGTCAGGTCGAGCGGCACCGAAGGCCGGCCGAGAATGGTCAGGATCGCGTGCGCCTGGCCGCGGTGATGGGTCTGGTGGTTGAAGAAATGATCAAGCGCCGGCGCAAGCCGCTGCGAGACGGTGCGCATATCGGAGACGGTCATGTAGGAGAAGCGGCCGGACAAAGCCTTGTCGCTTAACGCCCCAACCCAGTCGACGATCCTTTTGTCTTCGGCCTCGCGCGCCAGCCGCAAGCCCGGCAGGGCGCGTTGCAGGACCGTGTCGAGCCTGGCCGGCGCGTCGCCCTCGCCGGTAAAGCGCCTCATCCAGATGCGATCGGCAGTCAGAACATGGTTGAGCGTGCCCATCATCGAGCCGAAGAAGACCCCGACGTTGCGGTGAAAATGTTCCTCGTCGAGATCGGCGGCGGCATCGTAGATGCGGCTATTGGCCCATTGATTGTAGGCCGCAAACATCATGAAGTGCTGTTTCATCGTTTTTTCTCCGGCCCGCGAGACCCCGTTCCGGGTGCTTACCGCAAGGCCCACAACGTCGCTCTAGTAGACCGCAGGGAAGCTGCCGCCAATGACCATTCTGCTCTATGATCTCGTCGGACGCGATGGCGCCCGTCCGTTCAGCCCGCATTGCTGGAAGGCGACGATGGCGCTTGCCCACAAGGGCCTCGATATCTCAACCGTGCCGACACGCTTTCTCGAAGTGCCCATAGTTGAAGGCGGCGTTTCAAAACTCGTTCCGGTGATCCGCGACGGCGAGAAGGTGGTCGCCGATTCTTTCGCCATCGCGCTCTATCTCGACGAGGCCTATCCAGAGCGACCGACATTGTTTTGCGGGGACGGCGGCAAGGCGATGGCGCGCTTCGTCGAACGCTGGTCGCAACTGACCATCCACCCCTATGTCACCACTGCGGCGATCATGGACCTGCACGCCATGCAGGACGAGGCCAACGCCGCCTATTTTCGCCAAAACCGCGAGCAACGCTTCGGCCAGAGACTGGAAGAGGTGGTGGCGGCGCGGGACGCCGGCCTTGGTGCCTTCCGTACCTCGCTGGAACCATTGCGCTCGATGCTTGCCTATCAGCCGTTCATCGGCGGCCAATCACCGCTGTTTGCCGACTACATCGTCTTCGGCGCGCTGCAATGGGCGCGCATCGCCTCACCCTACCGGTTGCTCGACGACAGCGATGTGGTGGCGCAGTGGTTCGAGCGCTGTCTCGACCTGCATGAGGGGCTCGGCCGCAAGGTGGCGGCGGCTGCTGCATAGGGGAGTAAGGCAGTAGGGCAGTAGGGCAGTAGGTATGCGCGCCGCCGTGACTTCCGTACTTCCTTACTGCTGCCTTACTGCCCTACTGCCCTACTGCCCTACTGCCCTACTGCCCTACTGCCCCTACCCCTAGCAAAGGCAGCACGACACCATGACGTCAGACCCGGAATTCCCGGACGATTTTCGCGCCGATCTGGTCAACCTCTTCCTGTGGCGGCGGGATGTCAGGCGATTCAGGCCGACGCCGCTCCCCGAAGGCGCGCTAGAGCGGCTGCTTGACCTCGCCAGCATTGCGCCGTCGGTCGGGCTGAGCCAGCCTTGGCGTTTCGTCATGGTCGAGAGCGCGGAATGCCGCGCCGCCGTCAAGGCATGCTTCGAGCGCTGCAATGCGGAGGCGCTCGCGTCGTTCGGCGGCGAACGCGCCGCGCTCTATGCGCGCCTGAAGCTTGCCGGCCTGAACGAGGCGCCTTGTCAATTCGCTGTCTTCGCCGACCGCGGGACGCAACAGGGACATGGGCTCGGCCGCCTGACCATGCCCGCGACCATCGAATATTCGGCGGTGATGGCGATCCATACTTTTTGGCTGGCGGCGCGCGCCGAAGGAATAGGCATGGGCTGGGTCTCGATCCTCGACCCGGCCGAAATGGCGACGATCCTGGATGCACCGCCGGAGTGGACGCTGATCGGTTACTTCTGCGTCGGCTACCCCTGCGAGAACCACAGCGTGCCGGAACTGGAGCGAGAAGGCTGGGAAGTTCGGCGCGCTTCGATGGTGATAAGGCGGTAGTGCAACGGCAACGCTGCCATCCTCCCTTGCAGGGAGAATGGATATTAGGATGATTTCGCCGATCGTCGGCGTTGCCGACAAGACACCATGGCAAAGCCAGCCGTGACGGCCTTGATCTGAGGAAGGGCACAAATGCTTCGCTACGACGTGCAGGCCGAGATCTGGGTCTATCCAGGCAAGGGCGGCTGGCATTTCGTGACGCTGCCGCCGGAGCTTGGTGCACGGATCAAGACGGCAATGGCGGGGATGGCACGACCCTGGGGCTCGCTTGGCGTGGAAGCCGTCATCGGCCAGACGAGATGGCGAACATCGCTGTTTCCCGACAAGAAATCCGGCGGCCTGCTGTTGCCGATCAAGACGGCAGTGCGGGTCCGCGAAGGCCTTCGGGCTGGCGACACGGCCAAGCTGACAATCGAGATGAAGTTATGACAACATTGGTTTTGGCCGACGGCGACACGCTATGCGGCGGCTAAAGCACGTCGGCGACGCGCTTAAGTTCTTGTTTTTATGGATGTCGTTATCGCAAATCCGCTGCGCACTTTGGCGCGAGATGCATTAGCGCCAGCCCCTTGGCAAGCCGGCGGGCGGCTTGTATAGAGCCCGCCACCGTGAATTCCACTCTCTATCACAAGGACGACTCCATGGCGCTCGAACGCACCTTTTCCATGATCAAGCCGGACGCAACCCGGCGCAATCTCACCGGCGCCATCACCCAGATGCTCGAAGAAGCCGGCCTGCGCGTCGTCGCCTCGCGCCGGGTGTGGATGAGCCGCCGCGAGGCGGAAGGTTTTTATGCCGTGCACAAGGATCGTCCGTTCTTCGGCGAACTGGTCGAGTCGATGTCGTCGGGCCCAACGGTCGTGCAGGTGCTGGAAGGCGAGAACGCCATTGCCAAAAACCGCGACGTGATGGGCGCCACCAACCCGGCCAACGCCGCCGAAGGCACCATCCGCAAGCTGCACGCGCTGTCGATCGGCGAGAATTCCGTGCACGGCTCCGACGCGCCGGAGACCGCCGCGCAGGAGATCAAATACTGGTTCTCGGACACCGAGATCGTCGGCTGAGCCGATAAGTCACCACGTCATATGCAAAAGGCCGGCGCAATGCCGGCCTTTTTCGTTGCGGCGATCCGGCACCAGACGCCGGGCGCCGACACCCGCCACCTGCGCATGATGCTCAAAAACCGAAACCGGTTATCAGCTCGCGGCGTTGAAGCGCAGGATGACGCGGTCGTCTTTGTCGACGATGATGAGCTTGCCGGCGTCGACGTGATACGATGCCGCCTTGGCCAGCGCCTCGAACAGCGCCTTTTCCTCGGCCATAGTCTCGGGCGCGCAGGCCTTGAAGGTCGAACCGATGTCACTGATGGCAATCGTCGAACCATCGACTTTGGCGGTGGCGAAGTAGACGTTGCAAGGCCCGCTGCCGCCGGCCTTGCCGGCCTCGTCGATCCTGAACGTCGCCTGCGGTTCGGCGATCACACCGATGCCGTCGATATACTCGATCAGCCAGATCTGCCCGACCACCGGGGCCGACGCCGGCTGCTCGCGCGACGTCACCATCTTCAGCATGATGGTCTGCGGCGCGTCGCTCAGTGGATCGACCTGGTGGCGCATATCGGAGATGAACAACAGCCTGTCGTCGACGGTGATGCGCGCCTGCAGCGCATAGGTCATATGGGGCCGGATCACCTGGGGATCAAAGCTGATCTCGAACTTGATCGGCACCTGGCCGGCCGGCGCCACCTTGCGCTCGCCGATGACGGCGGCCGTCGCTTCGGCCAGCGAGACATCGGCAAGCTGCACGGAAAGCACGGCGTTGGGCGGCAGAGCGATGCGCTCGCGATACATCACCTCGCCCTTCAGGGTCTTCTCGGCGGCGACGGACAACTCAGGCACCACCAGTATACCAACGACCAGCGGCCCGACACCGAAGATGAAGAACTCGGCGATCCTGCCCAGCATGATCCTGCTCCCCATAATGCGCCAAACTGGTCGGAAGGTCTCGCAGGATTGCGGTGGTTCCGTGGCGCCCCACACGGGCTGTTCACACGGCGGCGCCTTCCGGCGGCTCGTTGCCCTGTGGTCGGCCTCCTTGGCGTGACAGGCGAAATATTGCTCACGCCAAGTCCCCAGGTGATCACAAAGTCGTGTTCCAAAAAGATGTAACGCAGGGAACCTCCGGACCGAACTGGCCAATGCGCGCTTGAGGAATGGCGCGCGCAACAACCCAATCGGAGGTGAAATCATGTCAACAAGATCAACCGTGAGCGCGGCCTTCCTGGCCGGCGCCGTTGCCACGGCTCTTGCTTCTTTTGCGACGGCCGCGCCGCTGTCCGAGGCAGAGGCCAAGGCGGCGATGGATGCCGGCAAGGAGAAGTGCTTTGGCGTCGCCCTGAAGGGGCAGAACGACTGCGCGGCAGGACCTGGCACCACCTGCCAAGGCACCTCGACTGTCGATTACCAGGGCAACGCCTGGAAGTTCGTCGACGGCGGCACCTGTACGACGATGGACCTGCCCGGCGACCGCAAGGGCTCGCCCACGGGGCTGACCCGCGACATCCCTTCCTAAGCAATGCAAGCTGCCCGGAAAGCGGAGATGAAGATGAACGGACTGGCCCCGGCATCCCGCATATCGAAAACCTCGCGCTTTCCGGCGCACCCGATCGCCGGCCTTGCCGGCACCAGTTTCAAGCACGAGCATCTGCACGCGATCCTTGGCGACGGCCCAAAGGACTGCTTCTTCGAGGTCCACGCCGAAAACTACATGGGGGCCGGCGGTCCGCCGCACGATGCGCTGGCCAGGATTCGCCGCGACTATCCCGTTTCGCTGCACGGGGTGTGCATGTCGATCGGCGGACCGCGGCCGCTCAACAAAGTGCATCTCGGCCGTTTCAAGGCGCTCGTCGACCGCTATGAGCCGGCGCTCGTTTCCGAGCATCTCGCCTGGTCGACCCACGACACCACCTATTACAACGACCTGCTTCCCCTGCCCTATACGCCGGCAACGGTTTCGCGCGTCGCGGATCACATCGATGAGATGCAGGAGACGATCGGCCGCCCGATCCTGCTCGAGAACCCCTCGACCTACGTCCTTTTCGCGGAATCGACGATGAGCGAGACGGATTTCATCGGCGCGCTGGTGCAGCGCACCGGTTGCGGCCTGCTGCTCGACGTCAACAATGTCTTCGTTTTGGCCACCAATCACGGCTATTCAGCACTTTCCTACCTCGCGGATTTCCCGCTCGCGCATGTCGGCGAAATCCATCTGGCCGGGCACGCCGAGCAGGAGGATGACGAGGGCGACCTGCTGCTCATCGACAGCCATGACGGTCCGGTCGCCGACGCGGTCTGGAAGCTCTTCGATATCGTCATCGGCCGATGCGGACCGCTGCCGACGCTGATCGAGTGGGACAGCGCCATTCCCGACTGGCCGGTGCTCAAGGCGGAGGCCGCCGCCGCCCAAGCGATTCTCGACCATCACGCCGACAGCCACCAAGTGTTCGGAAAAGCCCATGCCGCAGGATAAACTCCAGTCGGGCGATCTTGGCCACCGGTTCGACTATGCCGCGGCATTCACCGCCGGTTTGCTCGATCCTGACCGTGTCCCGCCTGACGCTGTCTCGGGGCCGAACGGCAAGGCAGCGGTCAAACGATACGCCGTCTACCGCAACAACGTCACGGTCAGCCTGATCGATGCGCTGGCCGCCAGCTTTCCAGCGACGCTGCGCATCACCGGCCCGGACTTTTTTCGGGCGATGGCGCGCTTCCATGTCCGCGAAACGCCACCCACTTCGCCGCTTCTGTTCGAATACGGCCACGACTTTCCCGACTTCATCGAGCGCTACGACTATGCGCGGCCGATGCCATGGCTGGCTGACGTGGCGCGCTTGGAGCGGGCCTGGCTCGACGCCTATCATGCCGCCGACGCGGAACCGCTGGCTTGCGTAGCACTGGCCTCGATCCCGCCCGAACGGCTGGCCGATACCGTGTTCGTACGGCACCCGGCAACGCATGCCATTCGCTCGCGCTATCCGGTCGTGACGATCTTTGCGGCGAACCTGCGCGACGGCCCCGTCGGGCGGATCGAGGCGGACGGCCCTGAAGATGCGCTGGTCACGCGGCCCGGGCTCGAAGTCTTTGTTCGCCACCTGCCGCCCGGCGGCGCAGCTTTTCTGGATCGTCTGATGGCGGGCGAGCCGCTCGGCGCGGCGGCCGCGGCAGCATTTGCGGAAACTGCCGAATTCGACCTTGCCGCCAACATTGCCGGCCTGCTGCAAGCAGGCGCCTTCACAGCGGCAGACCAGGGAGGGTGAGCATGACGAACCATGGATGGAACGCCAGCACCGAGCCGCGAGGGACTGCCACCCTCGTCGAGAGGGTGAATGCCGCGCTGCGCACGAGTGCCACACCTTCGCTGACGCAACTCGTCCTGCGCTGCGCCCTCGCTGTCCCGTTCTGGCGGTCCGGTGTCAACAAATGGGACGGGTTTTTGCAGTTGAACGAGGTCGCCGTGCTGCTTTTCAGCTCGGAGCTCAAGCTGCATCTGCCCGGCGGCCCCTACGTTTTTCCTGCGCCTGGGCTGGTGGCGTTCGCCTCAGGATCGGCGGAAATCCTGCTGCCAATTCTTCTCGTTCTCGGCCTAGCGACACGACTGGCGGCATTCGGCCTGCTCGTGATGACGCTGGTCATACAACTCACCGTGCCGGACGGCTGGCCGCTGCACATCACCTGGGCGGCGATGGCGCTCGGCATCATGGCGTGGGGACCCGGCCGGGTTGCGCTCGATCACTGGATCGGCACTGACAAGGCTGATGGGAGGCCGAGGGGTGATCGGGGTTGATGTGAACCTCGCCCTCCAGCGGTGACGCGAAGCATCAATTTCGTTTCGGCACGGCCTGCTTCCAGCGGCTGGCGGCCTCGTCGTCGGCCTCCTTGGCATCGACCCAGCCGCCTGCCGAGCCGTCGGTGTGATGTTCCTTCTTCCAGAACGGCGCGCGCGATTTGAGATAATCCATCAGGAAGTTCGCCGCCTCGAACGCCGCCTGCCGATGCGCGGAGGCAGCGACCACCAGCACGATGTTCTCACCGGGCGCGATCCTGCCGTGGCGATGGATGGCGGTGAGCCCCTGCAGCGGCCAGCGGTGAACCGCCTCGGTGGCGATGCGGCCGATCTCGGCCTCGGCCATGCCGGGATAATGTTCGAGCTCGAGTGCCGCGAGCCTACCTGCCTCGTCGCGGCAGAGACCCGAGAAAGTAACCACGGCGCCGATGTCGGCGCGGCCTTGCGTCATCTTGGCGATCTCGGCGGCGACATCGAAATCCTCCGCCTGGATGCGCACCGTCGGCACCACCGCGCCGGGCATTTCAGCCACCCGTCATCGGCGGGAACAGCGCGATCTCGCGCGCGCCTGATATCTTCTCGCGGTGCTCGACATGTTCCTGGTTGATGGCGACGCGGATCACGTCAGGATATTGCAGCGCGTGCTCGTACTCCTCGCCGCGCGATTTCAGCCAGCGCAGCAGGTCGGCCACCGTCTCGATGCCGGCGGGCAATTCGACGTCCTCTTGCGGCTTGCCGATCCGCTCGCGCACCCAGGCGAAATAGATGAGCCTCGTCGACATGCTACTCATCCATGATGTGCTTGAGGCCGGCGCGGAAATAGTCGTAGCCGGTGTAAAGCGTCACCAGCGCGGCGATCCACAACAGCACCAGCCCGACCTGGGTGGTCAGCGGGAAGATCTTGTCGCCGGCAGGTCCGGCGAGCAGGAAGGCGATGGCGATCATCTGGATGGTGGTCTTCCACTTCGCCAGCTGCGTCACCGGTACCGAGACCTTCAGCGCCGCCAGATATTCGCGCAGGCCCGAGACCAGGATCTCGCGGCACAGGATGATGATTGCCGCCCACAGCGACCAGCCGGCGATGCCGGCATGCCTATCGGTATCGGCCGCCAGCAGCAGCAGGCATGTGGCGACCAGCAACTTGTCGGCGATCGGATCGAGCATCTTGCCGATATTCGAGGTCTGCTGCCAGGCGCGCGCCAGATAGCCGTCGAAATAATCGGTGATCGAGGCGAGCAGGAAAATGACCAACGCCGACCAGCGGGCGAAGTCGCTCGACTTCAGATGGCCTTCGAGAAAAAAACACAGCACAACCAGCGGCACCGCTAGGATGCGGACGTAAGTGAGCATGTTGGGCAGGTTGAATGCGCGCTGGGCCATTTCTTTGGAACTCTTTCTACCTGCCTACTCAAATCAGAAGCGAATGTGGGGGGTCAACAGATGATAGTCGATGGACCAGCCGAAAATAGCCGAATCATCAGCTCTCGTGAAAATGGTTGTAGACCAGCTTGGCGACCTGCTCGGAAATGCCATCGACCTTGACCAGATCCTCGATCGCGGCGCGGCTGACCGCCTTGGCGGTGCCGAAATGCATGAGCAGCGCGCGCTTGCGACCGGGACCGATGCCGCTGATCTCGTCAAGCGGGCTCTTGACCATCTCCTTCTTGCGGCGGGCGCGGTGGGAGCCGATGGCGAAACGGTGGACCTCGTCGCGCAGCCGCTGAACGAAATAGAGCACGGGGTCGCGTACGGGGAGCGAAAACGGTGGCTTGCCCCTGACGAAGAAGCGTTCGCGGCCGGCGTCACGGTCCTGGCCCTTGGCGATGCCGATGGCCTGGACGCGGTCCTCGATGCCGAGGTCGGCGAGGATTTGTCGTACCGCCGTCATCTGGCCCTGGCCGCCATCGATGAGGATGACGTCTGGCCAGGCCGGGAAGCCGCCTGCATCCTCGATATCGTCGCCCTGTTCGGCCAGGATGTCGTCCGCCGCCTGTTCGCTCCGCGGCACATCGCCATGTTCCTTCAGGAGGCGGGAGAAACGCCGCTCCATCACCTCGCGCATCATGCCGAAATCGTCTCCCGGCGTGATCTCGGTCGAGCGGATGTTGAATTTCCGGTACTGGTTCTTCACGAAGCCTTCCGGCCCGGCGACCACCATGGCGCCGACGGCGTTGGTGCCCATGATGTGGGAGTTGTCGTAGACCTCGATGCGCACCGGCGGTTTCTTCAGGCCGAAAGTCTCGGCGAAACCGGTGAGCAACCGCCCTTGCGTCGAGGTCTCGGCCAGCCGGCGGCCGAGCGCCTCACGGGCATTCTGCAGGGCGTTGTCGGTCAAATCCTTCTTCTCGCCGCGCTGCGGCACCGAGATCGCCACCTTGCGACCCGCGCGGGTGGAGAGCGCCTCAGCCAGCAATTCCTGGTCCTCGACGCCATGCGACAACAGGATGGCGCGCGGCGTCGGCTTGTCGTCATAGAATTGCGCCAGGAACGAGCCCAGCACCTCGGCCGCCTCCATCGCCGGATCGGCCTTGGGGAAATAGGCGCGGTTGCCCCAGTTCTGGCCGGTGCGGAAGAAGAAGACCTGGATGCAGACCTGGCCGCCTTCCTGATGGATGGCGAAGACATCGGCCTCGTCGACGGTCTGCGGGTTGATGCCCTGATGGCTCTGCACATGCGACAACGCCGCCAGCCGGTCGCGATAGATTGCGGCGCGCTCGAAATCGAGATTCTCCGCGGCCTGCTGCATGGCGGCGGAGATGTCGGTCTTCACCTTCTGGCTGCGGCCGGACAGGAAGTCCTTCGCCTCGGCGACCAGCCTGGCATAGTCACTATGCGAGATTTCGCCGGTGCACGGGCCGGCGCATCGCTTGATCTGGAACAGCAGGCACGGCCGGGTGCGGTTCTCGTAGAAGGAGTTGGTGCAACTCCTGAGCAGGAAGGCGCGCTGCAGCGAGTTGATGGTGCGGCCGACGGCGCCGGCCGAGGCGAAGGGGCCGAAATAGTCGCCCTTGCGCGAGCGCGCGCCGCGATGCTTGTAGATGCCGGGCGAGACATGATCGCCGGTCAAAAGGATGTAGGGAAACGACTTGTCGTCCCGCATCAGCACATTGAAACGCGGCCGCAAGCGCTTGATAAGGTTGGCTTCCAGCAGCAGCGCTTCGATCTCGGTGCGGGTGACGACGAACTCCATCGTCGCCGTCTCGCGCACCATGCGGCCGATGCGGCTGGTGTGGAAGCGGCCTTGTGCGTAATTGGTCACCCGCTTCTTCAGGCTGCGCGCCTTGCCGACATAGAGCACGTCGCCTGCGGCATCCATCATGCGGTAGACGCCGGGCGCGTTGGGCAGCCGTTTGACCAGCGTCTGGATGACTTCGGCGCCGACCATGCCGTCGGCATCGCCAGCATGCGGCGTCCAATCGATGGCGGTGAAGGCGACGTCAGGGCCACCGGGGCCGGGCGTTGACGGTTCGACGATCTCCTCCGCCACCTCGTCCTCGAGGTCGACATCGGGCGGCAGGTCGTCGGCGGCGCCGACGCGTTTGTGTTTCTGGTCCATGGGACTCATTCGACAATGCCTGTCACATCCGGCGTCTGCCATGCAAGGTGCTGGCCGCCGTCGAGCGCGATCATCTGGCCGGTGACCGAGCTTGCGCCCCAGAGATAGCGGATGGTGGCGCCGAATTCAGGCAATTCCGGGCCGCGCTTCAGGATCAGGCCGTCGACCTGTGCGGCAAAGTCGCTGTCTTGCTGACGCGCGCTCTTCAGCGTCGGGCCGGGACCGATGGCATTGACGCGAATGCGGGGTGCCAGCGCCTGCGCCATCATCTGCGTCTGCGTCCACAATGTCGATTTCGACAGCGCGTATGAGAAATAGCGGGGCCTCGGGCGCCAGACGCGCTGGTCGATCATATTGACGATCAGCCCTTCCTCGCCTTCCGGCAGCGCGCGGGCGAATTGTTGCGCCAAAAATGCCGGCGCCTTCACGTGGATGGCGAAGTGACGGTCCCAGGCAAGCCAATCGACGTCCTGAACCGTATCATCCACGAACAGCGACGCATTGTTGACCAGCAGTGTAACAGGCCCGAGCGCGGCTTCGGCGCGGCCAACGAGGTCCTCGACCGCGGCCATGTCGGTCAGGTCGGCGGCGACCACAGCAGCGCGGCCACCCCCCTGGCCAAAGTGACCGCTGTTGATCCGCGCGGCCAATGCTTCCGCCTCGGCCCGCGAGCGGTTGCAATGGATGGCGACGGCAAAACCGTTCGCGGCGAGATCCTCGACGATCGCCTTGCCGATCCGCTGGCCCCCGCCCGTCACCAGCGCCGTTCCAGCGGCCTTGCTCATCCTGTCAATCCTCAATGGGGCTCGATTTTGAGCCAGCCGGCAAAATATGGCCGGCGAAGCGTTAAATGCCGTTCGGACCTTGGGCAGCATTGTGGCAAAGCGGCCGGATCGGTCTTTCGACTGTGGCCGGGACTCGGCCTGCCAGCCGCAATATAGGGCTACGGACCCCTTGCTCCAAGCGTCGTTCAGCGCGGCACGGCTAAGCCTCCTGACACCATCTGTTGCGCAGATGCAACGTCAAAGTTCAGCCTTATTCGTGCCAGGTAATGACCCAAGTTCAGGTTCGCTTCAGCCGTATTTTGACACGACATTCGGAACCGTTGAGCGCCAGACCCGTTTTTCCCCCCGGCGGGTTGAGGGCGCTTGTGAAAAGCAAGCCTGTGCCTGTGGCTTAAGGAGTAAAGAACAATGCAAGCCAATCTTAAATTTGCGCGACCGCTGGCGGTGGCGTTCGGGCTCTTCGCCCTCGGCGGAACCGCCTATGCTGCTGACGTCATCGCGGAAGAGCCGCCGGCCCCCGCCCCGATCGCCGAACTTCCGGTCGCTTCCTGGGCCGGTCCCTATGCCGGTGTGAGCGTCGGCTACGGCTTCAGCGGTCACGCCGATGCCGAGGATATCGGCACTGACGTCGACACCGATGGTTTTGTCGGCGGCGTCTTCGGCGGCTATCAGTGGCAGGCGGAGAACTTCGTCTACGGTGCTGAAGCCGATATCGGCTATAGCGGCATCGAGGGCGACGATGGCGGTGTCGAGGCCAAGGGCGGCTTCGAAGGCTCGCTGCGTGCCCGCCTCGGCTACGCCGTCACCCCGGAAATCCTGCTCTACGGCACCGCCGGTGGCGCGCTCAAGAACCAGGAGATCGAAGCGCTCGGCGCCAGCGACGAAAACACCATGCTCGGCTGGACGGCCGGCGTCGGTACCGATATCAAGATCACCGACAATGTGTTCGGCCGTGTCGAGTATCGCTACACCGACTTCGGCGACAAGGACTTTGACGGTATCGGCAAGGTCAAGTCGACCGACAACCGCGTCACCTTCGGCGTCGGTATGAAGTTCTAAAATCGTCCAAGCCACGACACGAAAAAGCCGGGCCTCGTGCCCGGCTTTTTTATGACCCCTTCTCTGGCTGCCGCTCACGCCGGGACGCAGGGTTTCAGCTCGGGAAACTTCTCGTCAAATCGCGCCGCCCAGCGGATCAGCCGATTGCGGCCCTTTTCCCATTTTCCGGCAAAGCGCAGTGAGAGATAGCCAAGGCAGGCGCGCAGCGCCAGCTGGCCGGCGGTGATCTTCTTTGGCAGTTTTGGCGGATTGGCGTTGAGCAGATCGAGCGCGCTGGTGATCTTCGCCCACTGGCGGTCGAGCCACGGCTGATAGACCATATCCTCGGGGCGCGTGCGCCGCTCATAGACCATCGACAGCGCGCAGTCGCAGATGCCGTCGGCCAGCGCTTCAAGCACTTCCGCATCGAGGCGCTTGTCGGGATTGCGCGGAAACAGCGCGTTCTTCGACATGCGGTTGAGGTGCTGGGTAATGGCGCGGCTATCGTGGATCGAGCGGCCGTCGTCGAGCACCAGCACCGGGATCTTGCCGAGTGGATTGGCGTCGATCAGATCAGCCGGTTTGTCTTCGGTTTTTATCGGCACGAGCTCGACGGCGATGCCGGCATAAAGCGCGGCCATGCGCACTTTGGAACTATAGGGTGACGTGGACGCGTAGAGCAGTCTGGGCATGATCGGGTTCCTGTTTGCCGAGTACAGAGCATGGACGCGCAAAGGCCGCTGTAGCACTTTGAATTTGCGTATGATCCATTTCCGCGACACTGTTGGCCGGACATCCCGACATGATCAACAGCCCACAGGCGGAAAAACCGGGCGCCACAGCGAACGACCGTCCTCTTCCACGATCCGCAGGCAGATGAGCGGTACAGTGCCAGCCTGAGAGCATCTGAACAGGTCAGACGGGTTCGAAACCGAGCCAACTCGGTCTTGCACCAAGAATTTTTCTCCGGGCACAGAGAAATGCCCCACCGGACTTCGCCATAAGGCGAAGTCCTGGGAGCTGCGAAAAGCTGTCTTCCCTCCGCCTCTGTTGCTGCCCGAGCACTGACCCTGCGAGCGAGGCGCCTATCCGGCACCCGCCCTCAACCGTCCTCAGCACTGTCCTCCGCGAGCGAAGAAGCGCGATTACTTCTTGGCCTTCGCGGTCGCGGCCTTCGCCTTTGGTTTGGCCGCAGGCGCTGCTTTCTTCACCGCTACCGAAGACTTCGCTGCCGCCGCTTTCTTTGCCGGCGCAGCCTTCTTGGCCGGTGCAGTCTTGGCAGGCGCAGCTTTCTTCGCTGCCGGCTTGGCCGCGGCCTTTGCAGCCGGCTTCTTGGCCGGTGCTGCTTTTGCCTTGGCGGGCGCAGCCTTGGCCGGTGCTGCTTTCTTCACTGCCGGTTTTGCCGCAGCCTTAGCAGCCGGCTTCTTGGCGGGCGCTGCTTTTGCCTTGGCCGCGGCGGCCTTCGGTTTGGCAGCAGGTGCTGCTTTCTTCACAGCGGCTGCGGCCTTTGCCGCCACTGCCTTTACTGGTGCTTTCTTTGCCGGTGCCTGCTTTGCCGGTGACTTGGATGCCGGCGCTTTGGATGACTGTTTAGCCATATCATGCCCCTTAGTTGTGCCGACGGCCGTTAATGACCCGGCGCGTAATGCATATCTGACTCGCGCTTGTCTAGCCAGCGAAGCATCAGCATGATTTCCGAAGTTTAAGTTTCGGTTACAGGCGACACTACGCTCGTGCTGATTTCGCAAAATGCCGGCGCTGCTCTTCGAGCTTTGCCGACCGTTTGCGACAGACATTCTGCGCGCATTGCCGGAACCAATCCCACTTCAAGGCGCTGAAGCTTAGCAAGTTTTTTGTTCGTTGATCGTCGGCCGACACCACCATGACGGCTGCTTCATCGATCTCATCTTCTTGTTCTAGCAGGCGATCTACACAAGCTGCAAAAGCAAAGCGCGGCAATTCCGCTGCCATGATTTGTCCGCGGTTGACAGATTACTCTATTTAGCAGAGTATTCTGAATCATCTGGAAGAGCGCATGTCATTCGCGCAATATCGGGCGGCGCTGTCCCAGATCAGTGAGACTGAACGCCGGACACCACAGCAGGCCCGATAATGGCTGCCGACGAAATCATCCACCAGAGCGTGCGGCTCAGGATCATGGCGGCGCTGAATTCTCTGGAACGGCGCGAAGCGCTGGAATTCACCCGATTGAGGCTCATCGTCAATGCGACCGACGGCAATCTCGGCTCGCATATCGATACGCTTGCCACGGCGGGCTATGTCGATGTCGAAAAGCTGTTTGTCGGACGTCGACCGCAGACGCGGGTCAGGGCGACGTCAATCGGACGGCGCGCCTTTCGCGGTCACGCCGCTTTCCTTCGCGCCATCCTCGATGAGGCGGAGCAGCCCGGCAAACGCGTTCAGCGCAGGACGCGGCAGCGGCCGTTGTAGACCATCCAGCGGTCGAAGCCCGCGACACAGAATTCGACATTATCGCCGATCGAGGCAAAGCCCTGCCCTTCCTCGATCAGATACCAGATGGTGCGGGCGTGGCCGTCGGACAGGCTGACGGTGGCGCCGCAATAGCGGCGGCCGATCGGCCAGGTTTCGTTGGCTGGCAGATAGCGATTCTGGTGGATGCCGTGGAAATCGACAATCGCGACGTCGGGCAGATTCGGCACGTGGTGCACCTGGTAGGAGAAGCGGCTGGTGATCTTGTTCAGCACCCAGGCCTCACCGCAAACGCCGCTGTCTTCTTCGGTATAGACGGCAAGGTCGGCCGCCTTTGCTGGCTGGGTGACAGAGAGGAACGTGCCGAGCGGCGTGCAAAGCGCTATCAGTGCGGCAAGGGCGGATTGGGCGAAGCGAGTCATGGCAGCCTCTTATGGTCGACTGCGCGCACTGTGCGGATTCGCTTGCGCGCGGTCAAGCGGTTGTAGCGACAATGGTTTCCTAGTTTGAAATCGCCTTCAACGAGGACAGGCGCGCGGATAGCTCTGCCGCCCTACGCCGCCAGCCATTCCAGCGTCCAATGCGCCGGTTTTTCAATGACAAGCAAATTGTGCAAAGCCGGCAGCAGTGTGCGCAATTCGCCCTCCAGCGTGAACGGCGGGTTGACCACCACCATGCCGCTGCCGTCAAGGCTGGGCTCGGCCGACGGCGGCCTGATCTCGAAGCCGATGTCGAGCAGCTTCGGGACACCTGACTGCGCCAGCGCATTGCGGAATGCGGCGACCGCCTTGCGGTCCTTGACCGGATACCATAACGCATAGACGCCGCCGGGCCAGCGCTTGTGGGCATTGCGCAGCCCATAGACGAGGCGGTCGAATTCGCCCTCCTCCTCGAAGGGCGGATCGACCAGCACGAGGCCGCGCTTTTCCTTCGGCGGCAGATGCGCGCCGAGTGCCAGCCAGCCGTCGAGCTCGATCACCCGGGTCTGGAAATCGCCTTGGAACAGCGCCCTCAGCTTCGCGGCGTCCTGGCGATGCAACTCGATCGCCGACAGCCGGTCCTGCTTGCGCATGAGATGACGCGCGATCAGCGGTGAGCCCGGATATTTTTTCACGCCGCCTTCAGGATTGAGCGAACGGACGGCTTCCAGATAAGGCGCCAGTAGCGCTGCCGCCGGTGCGTCAAGCGCGGCATCGACCAGTCGGCCGATACCGCCTTGCCATTCGCCGGTCTTTTGCGCTTCAGTCGACGATAGGTCGTAGCGGCCGATGCCGGCATGGGTGTCGATGACGCGAAAGGCCTTGTCCTTCTGCTTCAGATATTCGACGAGCCGGCTCAGCACGACATGCTTGATGACATCGGCGAAGTTTCCAGCGTGATAGGCGTGGCGGTAATTCACGATCTAGTTCGAGCCCCTGCCCCAGCGTGGCGGTGGCGGCTGCGAGTTCGGATTTTGCGGCCGGCGGCCGCCGAAACGCAACGCCAACAGCAGCCCAATCAGGCCGGCCGCTATCAGCGAGAAACCGACCGGCCGCGCCCGGCGATCGATCTCACCGGCGCCGGAACGCAGCACGAGGTCCACCGCCCGCATCTCGATGCCTTCGGCGTCGCCCGGGCCGATGGTGAAGAGGTACGGGCCGGGGCTGACCTTCGCGATCAGGCCGGCTTCGTCGCGAAAGATCTTGTCCGGCAGTTGCGGGCTGACCTGGCGCGGATTTTCCGAATGGTTGAATCGCAGCGTTGAGGCGAGCACGGTCCTGCCGCCGGTGGCGGCGGTCAGCGTCAGCACGGTGCGTTGTTGCGAGACGACGAGGCGTTCGGTTCTCGCGGTGAGGTCGACCAGCACCCGCACCGGCGCGTCGCGAGCGGCCAGCGGCACCGTCACCGGCATGAACCGGCCCTGTTCGTAGACCCGCCAGGTGCCGATCTCATGGCCGGAGAAATTGGTCATCGCCCAGGGATAGACGACGCCGATGCTGATGCCGGCGAGCAGGATCAGAAGAAACAGAAAGCGCATGCGCTCGACTACCTTGCCGGATATTAGCATTAGCGCCGCCGCGGGCGCGTTCCATCTCGTCCCAGAGCTATGTCGAGGCCGAGATCAAATGTCGTATCGAATTCGGCGGTGCCAAGATAGACAATAGCATCGGACCCAAAGGTGGGAACCGGTTTTGGGAGAATCCGAATGATCTGAACGCCCGATAAGGACGATCAGCCTTTCCCCTGCTGGAGGCTCGTTTCCAATGCGCGTATTCCAGTCTCGTCGAACAAATGCAGATGTTGCGGCGGGAAAGCCACCGTCACCGTCGGGCCAGCCGTCAGCGCCGCCCTGTCCAGCGTGAAGACGTTGAATGGCAGGCCATGCAGGCCGAGATGCAGGATGATGCCGAAGCCGGTCGGCTCGATCAGGTCGACCGTCGCCCTCAGGCGGCTCTCCGATGCCGGCGACATCTCGACATGCTCCGGCCGGATGCCGAGCGTCACCGCCGCGCCTTCCTCCAGTTGATAACCAGACGAAAGCCCAATCAGCGTTCCGTCAGGCAATCGTGCGCCGGCCGTGCCTGCGCCGACCTCATAGCGCGCCGACAGAAAATTCATCGCCGGCGATCCGATGAAGCCGGCGACGAACAGGTTGGCAGGGCGGTCGTAAAGCTCCAGCGGACTACCGACCTGCTGCACCACGCCCTCATGCATGGCGACGATCCGGTCGGCCAGTGTCATCGCCTCGATCTGGTCGTGGGTGACATAAATCGAGGTCGCGCCGAGATCGCGGTGCAGCTTCTTGATCTCTGCCCGCATCTGCTCACGCAAGCGCGCATCGAGATTGGACAGCGGCTCGTCGAACAGGAATGCCTTGGGCTGTCGCACGATCGCGCGGCCCATCGCCACGCGCTGACGCTGACCGCCCGACAGTGCCTTCGGCCGCCGCGCAAGCAGCGGCTGCAGCTCAAGCTTCCTGGCTGCATTGCTGACGGCGGCCGTGATCTTCTCGCGGGCAGCCTTGCGGATGCGCAGGCCGTAGCTCATGTTCTCGGCAACATTCATGTGCGGATAGAGCGCGTAGGACTGGAACACCATGGCGATGTCGCGGTCCTTGGGCGCCCGCTCATTGACGCGCATGCCGTCGATCCGGATCTCACCTTCGGTCACCTCCTCGAGCCCGGCGATCATGCGCAGCAGCGTGCTCTTGCCGCAGCCCGACGGTCCCACCAGCACCACGAACTCGCCGTTCTCTATCGACAGGTCGACGCCATGCAGCACGGAGATGACGCCGAAATTCTTGCGGACGTTGCGGATGTCGATCGATGCCATTGAACCTCACTCAGCCCTTGACCGCGCCGGCCGTCAGGCCCTGGACCAGATAGCGCTGGATGAACAGGAAGAAGAGGCAGGCCGGGACCAGCGCCAGCACGCCGGCCGCCATCATCTGCCCGAAATCGACCGAAAACTTCGACACGAAGGTGAGCAGACCGACCGGAAACGTGGCGGCGCTGTTGCCCGAAATCAGCATCAGCGCGAACAGCAGTTCGCTCCATGCGGCGGTGAATACAAAACCCAGCGTCGCCGCAATGCCGGGCAGCGTCAGCGGCAGGACGATCTGGCGAAACGCCATGAACTGCGTGGCGCCATCGATCTTGGCCGCCTCCTCCAACTCCTTGGGAATGCCGTTGAAAAACGACTGCATCAGGAACGTCGCGAAGGGGATGTTGAAGGCGGTGTAGACGACCACCAGCCCGGTCAGGCTGTTGGTCAGCCCGAGTGGCGAGAGCATCTTGAAGATCGGCGCGACCAGCATCACCAATGGAAACATCTGGGTGAGCAGCATCAGCGCGACCAGCCAGTATTTGCCGCGGAAGGTGAAGCGCGACAGCGCATAGCCGGAGAGAGACGCAAGCAGCGTCACGATCACGGCCGTCGCGCCGGCAACGATCATGCTGTTCCTGAAGAAGACCGGGAATGCGCTGTGGGCCAGCACGAAGCGGAAATGTTCAAAGCTCATCCGGGACGGCCACATGCGCACGCCCTCGGAATAGAGCAGGTCGTTCGGCGTGACCGATACTTTCAACAGCCAGAACAGCGGGAACAGTGCAAAGAGGACGTAGCAGAGGATCGCCAGGCGGTGCAGCGCGGTGCCGAAGGTCGAATAGCTGTTCATCTGGTCATCCCGATCAGGCCCGATCCATCAGGACTTGCCGCAGCATGACGATCAGCATCGAATAGGCGAGCAACAGGACGAGCAGCACCAGCGCAATGGCCGAGGCATAGCCGAAATCCAGGGCCCTGAAGGCTTGCGTGAAGATGTAGCTCGCGACGATCTGGGTGCGGTCGGCAGGCCCGCCGCTGGTCATGACAATGATCAGGTCGGCGAAGTTCGAGATCCAGACGGTGCGCAACAGCACGGTGATCGCAATGGTCGGCGCAAGGAACGGCAAGGTGATCGACGTGAACCGCCTGAATGCCCCGGCGCCGTCGATCGCCGCCGCCTCGTAGAGGTCGCGCGGGATGGCCTGGAGCGCGGCCAGCAGCGTGATGGCGAAGAAGGGAATGCCCCACCAGACGTTGGCGATGATCGGTCCCCACATGGCAAGCTGCGGATTGGAAAGGATGTTGGCCGGTTCATTCATGAGGCCGAGCGCATAAAGCCAATGCGGCAGCGGTCCGATGACGGGGTTGAACAGCCACGCCCAGTTGAGCCCGGTGAGGAAAGTCGGTACCGCCCAGGGCAGGAACACCAGCGCCTGCGCTATGGCGCGGCCGGCGAACGGCCGGTCGAGCAACAGCGCCAGGATCAGGCCGAACACGAATTGCAGCAAGACGGACGCGCCGGTCCACCACAGCGTGTTGCGCAGCGCCCGATAGAAATTGTCGTCGTCATAAAGGGTGCGAAAATGATCGAGCCCGACATAGCCGCCGGAGAAGGGGTTGAGCAAGTGCACGTCGCGGAAGGCGTAGGACAGGCCTAATACCAGCGGCGCCAGCATGATGGTGACGATCAGAATCAGCGCCGGGGCGGTGTAAAGATATGGCTCGGCATGGCGCGTGATCCGGTCGACCAGCGACCGGCGGCGCGATTCCGGGAACCCGGCGGTGGCGTCAAAGACCATCAGCTAACGCTTTCGCTCCAATTGGCCATCCGTCCAATCGACCATCCTTCCAATCGACCCTCCTTCCAATTGACCATGGACGAGACGTATCGGAGCCACCCGCGATGGGCGGCTCCGATGCCTGGCGTCCGCCGTTTATTTCTTGGCCAGGTATTTCTGCTGCGCCTTGGTCAGATAGTCGGCCCACTGGTTGGCCATTTCCTCTGGCGTGATATCGCCAAGCAGTGCCTGTTGACTGGTCTTGATGACCATGGAGTCCTTGAAGAAGGCGAACTCCTCGAGATAGGTCGGCATAACTGTTGGCACCGCATCCTTGTCCTCGAGTTCAGCGAACCAGCCCTTGAACTGCTCGCTTGCGTAGAAGGGATCCTTTTCGGCCGACTTGTGGACCGGCAGCGCTCCGGTGCGCTTGTTCCACTCGACATTGCCCTCGGGCCCTTCGAGCGTTTCGATCAGCTTCCAGGAGAGGTCCTTGTTCTGGCTGGCCGCCATCATCGACCAACCGGCATAGCCGATGGTCGGGAACGTCTTGCCGCTCGGCCCCTTCGGCATGGTCGTGACGCCGTAGTCTTCCGGCTTCATCCGCTCGGCTATCGCGATCAGCGCGTCTGGATCCTGATCAAGCATTGCGCAGGTGCCGGTGTAGAATCCGGCGACGATTTCGTTAAAACCCCAGTTGACGCTGTCCTTCGGCGCCAATCCCTTCTTGTACAGATCGACGACCCAGGTCAGTCCCTTGACCCAGCCCTCGCTGTTCATGGTCGAGGTGCCGTCCTCATTGAAGAATCCGTTGGAGCCGGCCATGGTTGCGCCGAACATGATCCAGCCGTTGAGGCCACCCGGCCCGCCGCGCAGGCAGTAGCCATATTTGCCTGGAAGCTTGGATACTTTCTCCGATACCGCCACGAACTCGTCCATTGTCTTGGGCGGCTCGGTGACACCAGCCTCCTTGAACAGCTCCTTATTGTAGAACATCGCCCGCAGATAGAAGCCGTAGGGCAGCATGTAGGCGGTGTTGTTCACGTCGCGGCCGAGTTCGAGCGCGCGATCGGTGAGGCCCGAGGTGTGCTCCCATTTGGCAAGATAGGGTTCGAGGCTTTCGAGAAGGCCGTTGTTGGCATAGAGCGACAGCCAGGTGTCCGGCATCTCCATGACGTCGGGGATTTCGCCGGCAGACACCATGGTCGCGAATTTCTGGAACGCCTCGCCCCAGGGCAGCGAGATCACCTCGACCTTGGTGCCCGGGTTGGCCGCCTCGAATTTGGCGACGATCGACTTCAGGGTTTCGGTACGCTCGGGGCTGGTGATCACCTCCACGAGCTTCAGCGTCGTGTCGGCGAGTGCAGCACCCGACATCAGTACGGTGGCGAATGCGGCGATAAGAAGCTTCTTCATTTTCCGTTCCCTTCTTGTCTGGTTGCTTCAGGTCTTTTCTTCGGAAGCGGCGTCGATCGCCGTTTCCAGGTCACTCCACAGCGCCTCGGTTCCCTCGAGGCCGACATGGAGACGCACGGACCGCGGATGGACGCCGAACGCCATCGCGGAATTGGGTTGGGCCTTCTGCTGCAGCACGACCTCGCCGGGCACAATGAGGCTTTCGTGGCCGCCCCACGACACGCCCAGCTTGAACAGCTTGAGGCGGTCGGCAAAGGTGCGGATGTCGATGCCGTCGCGGAAGACAAATGAGAACAGGCCCGACGTGCCGGTGAGCCCCGCGGGAAGCAGGTTGGCCAACCCTGGATGGCAGACCCTCTCAACGATTGGATGATCCCGCAGGCGCCGTGCGATTTCGAGGCCGGAGGCCTGATGAGCGCGCATCCGGATCGGCAGTGTGCGCAAGCCGCGAATCAAGAGCCAGGCATCGAATGGCGACAGCTTGCCGCCGAGATATGGATAGGCTTCGCCGCGGATGCGGCCGATCAATTCCTTCGAGCCCGCGACCACGCCGGCCACCACGTCGCTGTGGCCGCCCAGGTACTTGGATGCGGAGTGGACCACAACGTCGACGCCGAGCGACAGCGGCCGCTGAAAGACCGGGCTGGCCCAGCTGTTATCGATGATGGTCGGGATGCCGCGAGACTTTGCCAGCGCAGCGAGCGCGCCGATGTCATGCGTTTCCATGACCCAGCTGGTGGGGCTTTCCATATAGAACAGCCTGGCGCCAGGCAGCGCGCTCGCGACAGCCGCCTCGTCGCGCCCATCGACATAGGTCACCTCGATGCGCATGCGCGCGAGCAACGTCCCGAACAGTCTGAACGCGTCCGGGTAGATATGCCTGACCGCGACAATGCGGTCTCCCGGTTCGACGAAGCTCAGCACGGCCGACGAGATGGCGGACATGCCGCTTGCAAAACCGATCGCGTCCTCGGCGCCCTCCAGCTTCGCCAGCATTTCCTCGAACATGCGCACGGTCGGGTTCAGCCCGCGCGTGTAGGTCGGCCGCACTTTTTCGCCGCGGTATGTCTCGAGCATCTCGTCATAATTCGAGAAGGTGAAGAGCGAGGTCTGCACGATCGGCGGGACGACGGCATCGAAGGCGTTGCCCTCGTCATGGGCGGCGATCAGCGAGGCCTGGTCGAAAAAATCCGGGCCATTCATTTCGACATTTCCTCGATATCCTCTTCCACGATCTCGAGGATCTTCAGCGTTTTTCCGCGCGCCAGCTCCGCGTCCCCGGCGACGATGGCATCGAACAGCTCACGGTGATACGGGAACGATCGCCGCGCGAAATCCTGCCGGTCGAAAGGATGGTCCCAGAAGCGCTCGAACGCTTCGCGCATCTGCCCCAGGAGCTGCCGGAAAAGCGGGTTGTGCGTGGCATCGTAGACCGCCAGGTGAAAGGCCAGGTCTTCCGGCCCCGACGTGCCGGTGGCGAGATGGACGCGCTCCATCTCGATGAGTTTCTCCTCGATCGTCCGCAGATCGTCGACTGTCCGCCGCCGCGCCGCAACCATGCTTGCCTCGGCCTCGATGCCGCGGCGCACCTCGAGGGTATGCAAGAGACCGTCGCGCAGCTCAACCGTATTGAGCGACAGCGGCAGATGGATCGTTCCGGCGGATATCGGCTTGAGAAGATAGGTGCCGCTGCCTTTGCGGGTCTCGGTGACGCCGAGGGCTTCGAAACGCCCCATCGCCTCGCGAATCGTCGAACGCCCCACGGAAAGCGCGGCCATCAGTTCGCGTTCGGTCGGAAGCCGGTCGCCGCTCTTCAGCGCAGCGCGCTCGACATAGTCTGCCAGCGCTTCCATGACTTGTTTGCCGCGGTCCAACGGCGGGAGCGTGGCGATTGCCACACGCGTGGCAGGTGCCCCGGGCAGTTCGCCGCGCATACGCATGGGTACCTACGCACAAAATTGGTCTGACATCTTAGCAGTTTTGCGCGCCGCCGGCCTTTCGTCAAGTGGCCTCGGCAGTGCAGAGGTTGCATTTCGGCTCACACCCATTGCGGAACCTTGGACGTTGCCGCGTCTTCTGCGACCTTGCAAAAATCAGCTGCAAACTGTGACTTTAATCAGCGATTTTGCGACAGTCGCTTTCAGCCATAGCTACCGTTCAGCCTCATTTTGGAGAGAGGCCATCGAGCAGGAAGCCGAGGCCATTCCTGAAAGCGCCGTCCCAATCATTGTCCAACAGCAGACGAGAGCGTTCGATTGTCGGATAACGTTCGCTGAGACGTGTAAGGCGCTGCTGCGCAGCGGCCCTGTCGTCGTCCGAGAGGTCGAAGCTCGACCGGGTGATGGTGGCGCCCATCACATAGTTCCAGAGCGACCATATCGCAACGTTCACATCCGCGTCCGCAACGCCGGCTCTGGACAACGTCTTGCTCAGCAGTTCCAAGCGACCGAGGATGTTCGGGCCGAGCGCCCGGCGCGGCAACAGCGTTGCCGACCAAGGGTGGCGCAGCATGCTGGCGCGCCAGTCTTCAAGCACATGAACGACTTCTCCGCGCCAGTCTTGAGCTATTTGCGGCGGTCCGCGATATTCAAGCACCGAGTCGAGCGCCAGATCAAAGACATCCTCTTTGTTGTCGACGTGCCAATACAGGCTCATCACGCCCGAGCCGAGGCGATCGGCCAGCCGACGCATCGTCAATCCGTCGACTCCTTGAGCGTCAAGCAGTTCCACCGCGGTCGCCACGATTCGTTCCCGAGAGAGCGGCGGTTCACTGCGCGGCTCCTGCAAGGGCTGGAGCCGCTCATTTATCCCTCGTTTGCTCCGGCCGCTGCGTTTGGCCGCCATCCGTCTTCCTCGCTGTTCAGAACGTCGATTTTGACCGGCAACGCGAACGAATGTCGATCTGAACGATTGACTCGTACGGCGTACCATACGATGACTCGTACGTCGCACGAGTCATCGTATGGGCGATACGGTTAAAGTTCAATAATGCCGGCCGCGAGGCACGTTGCTCGCATAGCCAAGAGAAAATCATGTCACGCGCAATCAAGCATCTGCTTATCGAAGGGCTAATCATCATGACCATGGGAGTTCCCACTGCCACGACAGCCAAGGAGAAGGATCTCAAGCTGACCATCGTCAATCCACAAAACCTCTACGACCCGTCGCCAAATGGCTACAGCACGGCGGTGATCACGCCGCGCGGAGCCCGGGTGGCCTACATCTCCGGACAGGGCGGGCAAGACAGCACGGGAGCCTTGTCGCCCGACTTCGCTGTCCAGGTTGAGCAGGCCTACACAAATTTGCGCACCGCCCTCGATGCGCTCGGTGCGAGGCCGGATCAGGTCGCCAAGCTCACCGTCTTCGTGGTCGATCACGATATGTCCAAGCTCGAGGTGTTGACCAAGAACGTCAAAAAAATGTTCGGTGAAGCGCTGCCGGCGCAGACCCTGATTCCCGTCCCCAAGCTTGCAATTGACCCCATGCTCTTCGAGGTGGAGGCCGTCGTCATTCTGGAATAGTGGTGCCGGTCGCCTTTGGCAATTGTCCAGAGCTTCGCGGAATTACGAATTACGGATCGCGGTAGGGACGCTCAGCAATGGGCGTCCTACCGCGATCAGTAATTAGACGCCATCAACAGCAAAACCGGACAGCCGGCATTTCCGAGATCATGCCATAATTGGACATTTTGCTGATTTGCCTCCCTGACTGCGCTACAACAAGGCACAGATGGTGCTTAACGGGGTCTGCATGATGCGGGCAATCCGATCCGCCTTGGCAATCGTCCTACTCTCCGTTTCCGCTTTCGGAGCCGATAATTCTTCTGGAGAGGATGCGATTAGGAGCCTCCTTATCAGACCGGAGACCTGGACGATGTACTTGGAGTTCACGGACGCGGCGATGCCCAGCGACCGAGCCCAGAAGATGATTTGGGAGTACTTTCAGCGTGATCAAAAGGTAATGGGACGCCGGGTCGGCCTCGCATTTGGAGGCTGCGATCTTGAACTCTCGTTGAGAAGCTACGGGTTCAGTTTTCGTTGGTGCCCGCCCCTCGACGCCGGCGGGCCATCACTCGTTTACGATCCGAGTGATCCACAATACCCCTTCAAGGGTCACGGTCCGCAAAAGGTCTGGCTCAAGGCAAACGAATGAAGGAGGGTGGGCGCGATGGTGGCGCCCGCCACCCTTCCGCTCATGCCGGTACCGGGTTGTTGCCGGCGCCCAGGCCACTGGAATATCGGTGACAGTGCCCTTGTCTATTTTGCAATCTAATTGGCACAGCCGTCATCGCGCGTAAGCCCGACCGCATCGCCGAGCAAATTGGCAAGGCCGTGAAAAGGGGAAAACGAGGCAGGCGACGAAGGAAGAATAGTGGGGATCGAGGAGCCGAATGTGATGGAATTGGATGGCGTACGTGCGTTGGTATTCGACGTGTTCGGCACTGTCGTCGATTGGCGCAGCGGCGTGGCGCGCGATGCTGAGCCGTTCCTGAAGCGGCATGGAGCAGGATCCGCTATCCCTACCGCTTTCGCGGATGCGTGGCGTCGCCGTTACTCTCCAGCGATGGAGGAGGTGCGCAGCGGCCGGCGGCCCTTTACACGGCTCGACGTGCTGCATCGGGAGAATCTGGAAGCCATATTGCCAGAATTCGGGATCGACCCGGCTTCGATGCCAGCGTCCGAGTTGGACGAACTGAACCTGGCATGGCACCGATTGGAGCCATGGCCGGACGTGGTGGCCGGCCTTACACGGCTCAGGGCCCGCTATATCATCGCGCCGCTCTCGAACGGCAACATCGTCCTCATGCTCAATATGGCGAAGCGCAGTCGCATCCCCTGGGATGCGATCCTCGGCGCCGAAGTCGTGCAAGCCTACAAGCCTGCGCCGGAAGCCTATCTTCGCACCGCTGACGTCCTGTCAATGAAGCCGGATGAGATCTGTCTTGTGGCCGCCCACAATGGCGACCTTGCAGCGGCTCGGGCATGCGGATTGCGAACAGCCTTTGTCCCGCGTCCGACCGAGCACGGGGTAGCGCAGACCACGGATCTGCACCCTGATCAAGCCTGGGACCTGGTGGCCAGCGACTTCATTGACTTGGCTGAACGACTTCAGTTGTAGCAACCCCAGGTTGCTGATCGCCCAGGCGGCAGGCTTTACTACGCCTTGCGTTCCCAGCGCCGGTCTGAGGTCTGCTGCCAGTAGGTGACTGCGTGGCCGGCTTCCTTCATCGTCTTCCAGTGCGTGCGCGCCGCCTCGAGCTGGGCCGCATCGTGGCCGTCGAACAGGAACACGGCGCGCTCATAACCGGCAAGCTTCGGCGGCACCGCGCCGTCAACCAGGAAGCGTATCTGCGCCTCGTTCGGATTGTCATGGCCAGTTGTCAAAAGGATCGGCTGCTCGGCCAGATAGGATTCGTGGTCCGTCGCATGCGCCAGGAAGGAATCGTCCCTGAAGGTCCAAAGATGCTGGTCCAGCGCGTCGCGCCGTTCTTCGGAGCCGGTCTGTACCACGGCGCGCCAACCGCGATCGACACTGCGCTCGAGCAGGCCGGGCAACGCATCCTCCAGAGTCGATTCGGTCAGGTGGTAGAACAGGACGTCGGCCATGATCGCGCCTTGAAAGGCTCACTCCTCGTAGTTGTCGCGAACCAGCCGGTCGAGCAGCCTGACGCCGAAGCCGGAGGCCCATGACTGGTTGATCTCGCTGGACGGCGCGCCCATCGCGGTGCCGGCGATGTCGAGATGCGCCCAGGGTGTATCCCTGACGAAGCGCTGCAGAAACTGCGCCGCGATGATGGCGCCGCCATAGCGGCCGCCGATGTTCTTCATGTCGGCATTTTTCGAATCGATCAGCTTGTCGTATTCGGTGCCGAGCGGCATCCGCCACACGCGTTCCTGCGTCGCCTGCCCGGCGCTCGTCAGCCTGTTCGCCAATTCGTCATTGTTGGAGAACAGCCCGGCATAGTGCTGGCCGAGCGCGACCATGGTGGCGCCGGTCAGTGTCGCCAGATTGACCATGAATTTCGGCTGGAAGCGATCGCTGCAGTACCACAGCGCATCGGCCAGGACGAGGCGGCCTTCGGCGTCGGTGTTGAGCACCTCGATGGTCTGGCCCGACATCGAAGTGACGATGTCGCCGGGGCGCTGCGCATGGCCGTCGACGGCATTTTCCACCAGCCCGATGATGCCGACGACATTGGCCTTGGCCTTGCGCGCGGCCAGCGCGTGCATCAGCCCGGTCACCGCGGCCGCGCCGCCCATGTCGCCCTTCATGTCCTCCATGCCGGAGGCCGTCTTTATCGAATTGCCGCCGGTGTCGAAAGTGACGCCTTTGCCGACGAAAGCAATCGGGCTGTCCTTGGCCTTGCCGCCGTTCCATCGCATGACGGCCAGGCGCGCGCCACGCGGCGAGCCTTGTGCGACGCCGAGCAGCGCGCCCATGCCGAGCTTCTTCATCTCCTTCTCGACCAGGATCTCGACCGCGACGCCGAGCGCCTCCAGTTCGTTGACGCGGGCGGCGAATTCCACCGGCCCCAGTATATTGGCCGGTTCGTTGACCAGATCGCGCGCCAGGAGCACCCCGTCGATCACCGCCACCTCGTCGGCGAAGGCCTTTTTCGCCGACGCCGGATCGGCGGTATGGATGGTCACCTTAACCGGCTTTTTGGGCTCGGCCTTGTTGCCGTCGCGCTGGCCGTCGCCATTGTCCTTTTTCGTCTTGTACTTGTCGAAAGCATAGCTGCGCAGGAGAATGCCCGCGGCAAGCTGTGCCGCTCGCCTGCCGCCGACGTCAGCACCCGGCAGATCGAGCATGACCGCCACCTCCGTCGCCTTGCGCAAGGATGCAGCGATGGTGCCGCCAAGCTTGAGCCAGGCATAGTCGTCGAGCGCCGAGACCTTGCCGGCGCCGACCGCCACCAGCCGGTCGAGCGATGTGCCCTCCGGCGCCAGCACTTCGACCAGGCCGGCGAACTTGCCGGAAAAGTCGGCCACCGGAAACGCCCGCTCCAGGGTCTTTGCCGGATCGCAAGCCTTTGCCGCGTCGCCGAGACCGCCATCGTTGGCCGCCAGCATGAAGACGCTGCCTTTTTTGGGCACTGCGAACCTGGCAAAGGCGATCGAAGGTCTCGAAGTCATCATGTCCTGCTTTCGGGAAAGGCGTTGGGTTTTCGGGGGAGTGCCTTGACGAACCAGATATTTGGCTGTTTCCGACCGGAAGCACCACCCCCATTTTCAATCATCGCCCCTGCCTGGCGATCTGCTGCGTATTGTGTTGGGCGCCGATCACGACCGCACCGTGAAAAATCGATTCCTGGCCGGCTTTGCTGCGCAATTCTGTTACTTCTGCTTTCATGCCTGTACCTGTCGCAGCCGCGGCGGCCATGTCAGTGACCGGCGCGACATTTGGTCGTTTTCCGGCATTTGGCAAGACTTTGCCGGAATCCGATCCCATATGGCAGATGGAATCGATGGCGATTCGTCGCGGCACGGCCCCGCTTTACTGCCGCAACCTGTTGTTAACCATTGATGTTCGCCCTTTCTTATCCAATACCGCCGACACTCCGGCCACCGGAAACAACGATGTGGGACGGAAACCAGATCGAACCGCCAACGGACCGGTTGTGCAGGCGTCGCCGGGCGACTACCTTGTCTGGAGGCATGATGCCGTTCGGCAAAATCGAGAAAAGCCTTCATGAAGGTCGTTGAACGCTACATCATGCGTCGTGCGTTGGCCGTCTTCCTCGCAGCGCTCATCTGGACGCTGGCGATCGTGTGGACGACGCAGGTGCTCGCCCGCATCGATCTCGTGACCGACAGTGGGCAGTCGGCGCTGACCTTCTTCGAGGTCGCTGCGCTGATCATTCCGTCGATCGTCCCGATCGTCGTGCCCTTCGCCCTGGTGGTCGCGGTCGCGCAGACACTGAGCGCGATGAATTCCGATTCTGAGCTTGCCGTCTTGAACGCCGCGGGCGCTTCGCGCTGGACCATCGTCACGCCGATCATGCTCCTGGCACTGGCGGCCAGTGTTTTTTCGTTCGCCGTCGACAACGGCGTCGACCCCTATGCACGACAGAAAAACCGCGAACTGGTGGCGTCGTCGCGCGCCGATCTTCTGTCGCTCATCATCCAGGAAGGCACCTTCCGCAAGATCGACGACGGCCTGTTCCTGCAGATCGGCCAGCGGCTTCCGGACAACCGCCTTGGCGGCATTTTTGTCGCCGATTCACGCGAAGAAGGCGTCAACCTCATCTACTACGCCAAGAGCGGCGCCATCATCGAAAGCGGCGACGAGCGGGTGCTGATGATGAACGACGGCGTCATCCATCGCAAAACGCTGGCCGGCGATCTTTCGGTCATCCGGTTCACCTCCTATGCCTTCGACCTGTCGGCCTTCATGTCGGCCTCATCGGAGGTATTGCTGTTGCCGAAGGACCGGACGACACAGTACCTGCTCAATCCCAGTCCGAACGACAAGATGTTCCAGAAAAGGCCGAACAAGTACCTGGCCGAGGTCCACCAGCGTTTCTCCGAATGGTCCTATTCACTCGTTTTCGCGCTGATCGCGCTTGCGGTCGCTGGAGACGCGCGTTCCCATCGCGAGGCGCGCATTCATCCGCTGATCACGTCTATCGCAATCGCCCTTTTCGTGCGCTGGCTCGGTTTCTTTGCCGCTGGGAAGGCCGACAACATTCCGCAATACGCCTATATGGTCTACGGCGTTCCTATTGTGGCGTCCGCAGTCGCGACATGGTTCATCGTCTCCAACCGGACCATGGAATTGCCGGTCGCCTGGGCCGACTGGATGACGAATTTCGCCGGCCGCTTCGGTGACGGCTGGAGCGCCCTGAAGCTCCGCTTCGCCAGGCGCGGCGCTTCTGGCCAAGAGGCCGGCTGATGGGCTGGACACGCTAATGGGCTGGACTCTGGGCAGATACTTCTTCTTCCGCTACGTGACGATCACCATCTGGTTCTTCATCGGCCTCCTGGCGCTTGTGTTCCTGATCGACTTCACCGAGCTTTCCGGCCGCACGACCGGCTTGCCGGATTTTACCTACGGCACGGCGTTTGCCATCTCAGGGTTGCGAATGCCGATGATCATGCTGCAGACGGTGCCGTTCGTCGGCCTGTTCTCGGCGATGGCGACGCTGGTCTCGCTTAATCGCAGGTATGAACTGGTCATCGCGCGTTCCGCCGGCGTATCCGCATGGCAATTCCTGCTGCCGTGCTGCATCGGGGCGCTGCTGTTCGGGGTGTTGTCGGTCGGCGTCATCAATCCGATCGCCGCCTATGCGTTTTCCTGGTCCGAAAAAATCGAAACCCAGCTCCGCTCCGGCAAGTCGAACACCGTCTCGGCTGACGCCGAGCCCTGGATCCGGCAGAAAACCAGTTCCGGCGATACTATCATCGGCGCGCGCGCCATCCTCAATCAGGGCCTGGAGATGGCCGACGCCGCCTTCTTCGTCCTCAACCCGCAAGGCGACATCGTCGAACGCAAGGACGCGGCGCACGCCTATTTGCGGGATGGTTACTGGGAACTGCAGGACGTCAAGGTGTTCCGGGACGGCAACATCCAATCGGTGGCAACCGACCGCATACCGACCGATCTCAAGCCCGAGTTCGTGCAAGAGCGGCTGGCGCGCCCGGAAACCATCCCTTTCTACGATCTGCCCGGGAAGATCGAGGTTGCCCGCTCCTTCGGCCTCAAGGCAAATGCCTTTGCCATGCAATTTGATTCACTGGTAGCGCTGCCGTTCCTTCTCGTCGCCATGACTTTGATCGCCGCAACGGTGTCGATGCGATTTGCGAGGATGGGACAATCCGCGACGATGATTCTGGGTGGCGTCCTGGCCGGGTTTCTGCTTTATGTCGTGACAGTGCTGGTCAAGGCATTCGGCGTGGCGGGATTCGTACCCACAGTCGTCGCTGCATGGGTTCCGGTTGTCGTGGCTATGTTCTTCGGGGTGACTTTCTTGCTGTACAAGGAAGACGGCTAGTGAGGGGGGCGGTTTTGCGCATCCATAGGCAGGCCGATTCGGCGCGCCTCTATGGGGCGAGCGCCTTGGCGTGCCTGCTCGCTTGCGTCGTTCCGAGTATCCCGGCTTTTGCCCAGGATATCAGCGGCATGGCAGCCGACGTTCCCACCGGTTCGCAAATGCTGCTGGCGGCAGATACGCTGGTCTATGACAATGACAACCAGACCGTAACGGCCGTCGGCGGCGTGCAGATCGATTATGGCGGCAACCGCCTCGTCGCCCAGCGGGTGGAATACAATCGCAACACCAAGCGGCTCGTCGCCAGCGGCAATGTCGAGGTCATCAACAGCGACGGCACCAAGTTCTATTCGCAGCATGTCGACATCACCGATGATTTCGCCGACGGCTTCGTCAACGCGCTGCGTGTCGAAACCGTCGACAAGGCCTATTTTGCCGCCGAAAGCGCGGAACGCATGGGCGGCGTACTGACGACGTTCCACAACGGCGTCTACACGGCCTGCGAGCCGTGCGAGGACCAGCCGGACAAAGCGCCGACCTGGCGCATCAAGGCCAGAAAGATCATCTGGAACGGCGAAAAGAAGACGGTTCGCTTCGAGAATTCGAATTTCGAGTTTCTCGGCTTTCCGCTCGCCTACCTGCCGGCCTTCGAAATTGCCGACCCGACCGTCAAGCGCAAGAGCGGCTTCCTGATCCCCGGCATCGCTTACAAGAGCGACCTCGGCCTTGGCGTCAAAGTCCCCTATTATTTCGCGCTCTCACCAACCTACGACCTCACCGTCACCGGCAGCGGCTATACCAAGCAGGGCTTTCTCGGCGAAGCCGAGTGGCGCCAGCGCTTCAACAACGGCCAGTACAGTCTGAAGATCGCCGGCATCCGGCAAGAGGATCCCGACGAGTTTATCGACGACGACGGGCGCAATGTCGATTCGGGTGCGGCCGGCGACCCAAACGAGTTCCGCGGCATGATGGGCACCAAGGGCCAGTTCGCTATCAATCCGCGCTGGGACTTCGGCTGGGATGTCCTGCTGCAGACCGACAAGAACTTCTCACGCACCTACGCCATCGAAGACTTCGGCGACAGCGTGCATCGCTCCTCGATCTACCTGACCGGCCTCAACGGCCGCAACTATTTCGACGTGCGCGCCATGCGCTTTGTGGTCCAGGAAGAGGCACTCTCTGACGATCCGACCGCGCGCGCCGGCAAACAGCCCTGGGTGCTGCCCTCGCTCGACTACGCCTACATCCCCGACATGGCGGTGGGCGGCGGGCAGCTGTCGCTCAATGTCAACGCGCAGGCTATCAGCCGCGACAGGCTGGATAGGGCCCTTGCCGATCCGAACAACGCTGCGTCCGTCACCAGTGTACGCGGCATCGAGGGCCAATCGGGCCGTCTCACTGCCGAAGCGGAATGGAAGCGCACCTTCACCACCGATGGCGGACTGCTGCTGACGCCCCTTTTGGCGCTGCGCGGCGATGCCGGCTATGTCAACGCCTCTTCGGGATCGCTCAATGCCATCAATCAGATGGCGTCTAACCTCGGCGTCGACGACGATACGCGATCGTCTCTCGCCCGCTTCATGGCAACCGCCGGACTGGAAATGCGCTGGCCGGTGCTGTTCTCGTCGACCAGTTCCAGTCACATCTTCGAGCCGATGGCGCAGGTCTTCGTGCGTCCGAACGAGCAATATGTCGGCGGCCTCGCTGTTCCCAACGAGGACGCGCAGAGCTTCGTCTTTGATGCCACGACATTGTTCGAGCGCGACAAGTTCTCCGGCTACGACCGCTTGGAAGGCGGCACGCGCGCCAATGTCGGGCTGCGCTATTCCGGCGCCTATGACAATGGCTGGAGCACCAACGCGCTGTTCGGCCAATCCTACCAGCTTGACGGCCAGAACTCCTTCGACGCGCCGGACCTGGTCAACGTCGGCGAAGATTCGGGCCTGGAGACCGCGAGCTCCGATTATGTCGGCCTTGTCGGCTTCAACAGCCCCGGCGGGCTTTCCGGCTCGGTCAGCGGCCGCTTCGACGAGCAGAGCTTCGAGATTCGCCGCGCCGAGGTGAAGGCAGCCTATTCCGGCCTGCCGATTTCGTTCAGCGCCAAATACGCCTTCATCCAGGCACAGCCGCTCTATGGTTTTACGACCGATCGTCACGAGGTCACGCTCGGCGCCTCGGCGCAACTTGCCGAGAACTGGCGTGTCTTCGGTACCGGCACCTACGATCTCGAGCAAAGCGTCCTGGTCAAGGACGGGGTCGGCTTTGCCTATAGTGATGATTGCTTCACCTATTTGATGACGTTCTCGGAATCCCGCGACCTGAGCACCAAGGAAGTGTCGCAGAATATCGGTTTCAACCTGTCGTTTCGCACGCTCGGCGATTTCGGCTCGACGCAAAGCTCCTTCAACACTGTCCAGTAGCAGACCACTGGCCAATAACGGACAGGCGGAACGGGCGGCCGGCCAACGCACCAGCCCGAAAAATTCAAAGTGTCTTGAGCATACGTCGTGCGTCAAAGTGGACGCACATCGCAGCTAACGACATCGTTTCGCCGCATAGGGCAGGCACGGGTTCCAGTTCCCTCAAAATGCGATAAAATTGGGCCGCAACCGAGATAGGATTGGGATGCTTTCGATGAGGAAATACCTCTTTTCGGCAGGGTTCGCGCTGCTGGTGGCGGCGACCTCAGCCTCGATCACCATGATGACGCCGCCGGCTTTCGCCAGCCAGATCAAATACGTCGTCAACAACGTACCGATCACCACTGGCGACATCCAGCATCGGGCTGCCTTCCTGCGCCTGCAGCGCAAGAAGGGCAATGCCGCCGAGGAAATGATCGAGCAGACGCTGCGCGTCGCCGAAGCCAAGCGTCTCGGCATCCGCATCAGCGACGCCCAGGTCGAGGCCGCCTATCAGCGCTTTGCCACGACCAACAAGATGCAGCTCAAGCAGCTCGATGGCGTCATGGCGCAGTCCGGCGTCGGCAAGGAGCATTTCAAGGAGTTCATCCGCTCCCAGATGGCCTGGAACCAGGCGCTGACCGCGCGCCATCGCTCGGAGAGCGGCGGCTCCGTGAGTGAGCAGGACGCAGTCAGGCGCATGCTCGACAAGGGCGGCAACAAGCCAACCGCCATGGAGTACATGCTGCAGCAGGTCATTTTCGTCGTACCGGCGGCCGAGCGCAGCGCGACGCTGTCCAAGCGCAAGCGCGAGGCCGACGCCATGCGCGCCCGCTTCAACGGCTGCAACACCTCGCGCGAATTCGCCAAGGGCCTGATCGACGTCACCGTTCGCGATCTCGGCCGGATACTGGCGCCGCAATTGCCGCCGGACTGGGCCGACCAGATCAAGGCCACCAAGGTCGGCGGCGCCACCCCCACGCGCGAAACAGACCGTGGCGTCGAGTTCATCGGCATCTGCTCGTCGCGCGAAGTGTCCGACGACAAGGCTGCCCAGATGGTGTTCCAGAGCGAAGGCTCGAGTGGCAAGGACGCCGATGAGCTCTCCACGAAATATGTCGAGGAGTTGCGGAAGAAAGCCCGCATCGTCGAGCGCTGAAGCCGCCAGAGCCAGCGCTGGCGCTGAGCGCCGGCGATCCATCCGGCGTCGGGCCGGAAATCGCCATTGCCGCCTGGCAGGCGCGCGACAGCGCCGGTGTGCCGCCCTTCTACCTTATAACCGATCCGGCGCTGATTGCCGCACGGGCGCGCCTGCTCGGCGCCGATGTGCCAATCACGGAGACAGTGCCAGCCGAAGCGGAGCGCGTCTTTGGGCGCGCCCTGCCCGTCATGCCGCTTGCCGCCCGCTTCGTCGACGACCCCGGCCGGCCGGACCCGGCCAACGCCGCCGGTATCATCGAGGCCATCGACCGCGCTGTTGACGACTGCCTTGGCGGTCGCGCAGCGGCGGTCGTTACGTGCCCGATCGCCAAGAAGCCGCTCTACGATGCCGGCTTCCGTTTTCCCGGTCACACTGAGTATCTGGCGCATCTGGCGACGCTCCACACCGGCGCACAAGCAATGCCGGTGATGATGCTTGCCGGTCCCGAGTTGCGCACGGTTCCGGTCACCATCCACATTGCGCTGCGCGAGGTGCCGGAAGCGCTGACAACGGATCTGATCGTCGCGACCGCCCGCATCACCGCCACCGACCTCGAATATCGCTTCGGCATTGCCAAGCCGCGGCTTGCCGTTGCCGGCCTCAATCCGCATGCCGGTGAAGGCGGCGCGATGGGCGCCGAGGACGAGCGCATCATCCGCCCGGCGATCGAAAGGCTGAGGGCGGAGGGCATCGACGCTTTCGGGCCGCTGCCGGCCGATACGCTGTTCCACGCCCGCGCCCGAGCCGGCTACGATGTGGCGCTGTGCATGTATCACGATCAGGCGCTGATCCCGGCCAAGGCGCTGGCGTTCGACGAGGCGGTCAACGTTACGCTCGGCCTACCCTTCATCCGCACTTCACCGGATCACGGCACCGCTTTCGATATCGCCGGCAAGGGCATAGCCCTGACCGACAGCCTGATCGCGGCGCTCAGGCTCGCCCGCAGGCTTGCCGACATCGGGGCGAAGGCTGCCGCCGCATGAGGCTTTGCATGAGAGCGGTCGCATGAGCACCGACGGGCTGCCGCCGTTACGCGCGGTGATCGAACGCCATGGGTTGCAGGCAAAAAAGGCGCTCGGCCAGAATTTCCTGCTCGACCTCAACCTTACCGGCAAGGTCGCGCGTGCCGCCGGCGACCTGACCGACGCCACGGTAATCGAGGTCGGTCCGGGTCCAGGTGGCCTGACCCGGGCGCTGCTTTCCCACGGCGCGGCTCGGGTCATCGCCATCGAGCGCGACGAGCGCTGCCTGGCAGCGCTCGCGGAGGTGTCAGATCACTATCCGGGCCGTTTGGAAATCATTGCCGGCGACGCGTTGAAGACGGATTTTGCAGCGCTTGCCGAAGGCGCACATGGAGGCAATGGATCTGTGAGGATCGTCGCCAACCTGCCCTACAATATCGGCACCGAACTTTTGATACGCTGGCTGACCGTCGCCGAGTGGCCGCCCTTTTACGCATCGATGACGCTTATGTTCCAGCGCGAGGTGGCCGAGCGCATCGTCGCCCGCCCCGGCAGCGATGCCTATGGCCGGCTGGGCGTGCTGGCAGGCTGGCGGACGGAGGCAAAAATCGCTTTTGACGTGCCGCCGCAAGCCTTCACGCCGCCGCCCAAGGTGGTGTCGTCGGTGGTGCATCTGGTGCCGCGGGCAAATCCGCTGCCCGCCGAAGTCAAGAAGCTCGGCCGCGTTACCGAAGCGGCCTTCGGCCAGCGCCGCAAAATGCTGCGGCAGAGCGTCAAGAGCCTCGGCGGCGAAGCCCTGCTCACCCGCGCCGGCATCGATCCGACGCGGCGGGCGGAAACCTTGAGCGTCGAGGAATTCGTGCGACTGACCAACGCGGTGTGATTGCGCCGGCCCCTAGTCCGTCTTCTCGTCGAGCAGCCCCGAGACGAAATCGAACAGCCCGGGCCGGCGGTCGCGTCTGAGCCGCTCGGCGATGACTATGCCGCGTACCTCGGCGAAGGCACGGTCGAGATCGTCGTTGATGATGACGAAATCATATTCTTTCCAGTGCTCGATCTCGTTGCGAGCGTTCTTCAGACGCGTCTCGATCACCGATTCCTGATCCTCGGCGCGGCGCTTCAGCCGCGCCTTCAACTCTTTCATCGAAGGCGGCAGGATGAAGATCGAGACGATGTCGGCGCGCATCTTCTCCTTGAGCTGCTGGGCGCCCTGCCAGTCGATGTCGAACAACATGTCGCGGCCCTGTGCCAGCGCCAGTTCGGCCGGCTCACGCGGCGTGGCATAGCAATTGCCATGCACTTCGGCCCATTCAAGCAGCTCGTCCGAATCGCGCAGCCGCTCGAACTCACGCATAGTGCGGAAATGATAGTGGACGCCTTCGATCTCGCTGCCGCGGCGCGGCCGCGTGGTGACGGAGACCGACAGTTCGAGACTGGCATCGCTCTCCAGAAGATTGCGCGCGATCGTCGACTTGCCGGCGCCGGACGGCGACGACAGCACGAGCATCAAACCCCGCCGGCGAATGCGGGAACCCAAATCCCTGGCAACCATAGGCTCCTTGGCGACCATCAGGGTTACTCCAGATTCTGGACCTGTTCGCGAAACTGGTCGACGACCGCCTTCAGCTCCAGCCCTATGGCGGTGATCGCAGCGGCGTTCGACTTCGAACACAGCGTATTCGATTCGCGGTTGAATTCCTGCGCCAGAAAATCGAGCTTGCGGCCGATGGCGCCGCCGCCTGCCAGCAGCACCCGGCCGGATGCCACATGTGTCTTCAGCCGGTCGATCTCCTCGCGGATGTCGGCCTTGGTGGCCAGGAACGCCGCTTCCATATGCAACCGGCTGGCGTCGAGATTGGCGGAGGCATCCATCAGCAGCCGCACCTGCTCGGTAATCCGTTCGCGGATCACCGCCGGCTCGCGCGACGGATCGGCCTCGGCGCGCAGTGTCAGTGCTTCGATAGCGTCGATATGACCGGACAGCAGCGAGCGCAGGGCGGTGCCCTCGCCCTGGCGTGCCTGCTCCAGCCCGCCCAGCGCCACTTCGAGCGCCGCGAGTATCGCGCTGTCGAGCGCCACCCGCGCCTCTTCGGTTTCGACGGTTTCGGGGATGTCGAGCACGCCGCGCAGCGAAAGCAGCCCGTCGGCTGTCGCAGGCGCTGCGCCGAACATCTCCTGCAGCCGCTTGGCCAGCCCCGCCAGATCTCTCAGGAAGGCCTCGTTGACCACTGGCTGCGCCTGCTGGCCGGCTGCGCGGCCGACGGTCAGCGTTGCCTGGAAATTACCGCGCGCAAAGCGCTTCTGCACCGTCTGCCTGACGGCCGGCTCAAGCCGCTCGAGGCCTTGCGGCAGCCGCAGCCTGACCTCGACGCTCTTGCCGTTGACCGACTTCACTTCCCAGGCGATCGACGTGCCGTCATGTTCGGCGACGGCCCGTGCAAAACCGGTCATGCTCTGCAAATTCATGATGCCCTTGCTTCCCCCTGGCGCATGATCCCGGAAGCGGTTCCGGGCCAGATCGTGCGCGGCTTCAAAATCCGGAGCGCCTGTTCGCGTCGAATCGGACGCAGGGCGCTCCTGATGACAAAATCAGCACGTCCCGGCCGTCAGACGAATCGGAGGGACGACTTCACAACCGTCCGGCGCTACTGCGCCGCCGCTCCGGCGTCGCCATCGCCGTCGTCAACCGGCGCGTCGGTCTGACCTTCCACCTTGGCGGCGTCGGCCTTGACAGCACCGGCCTTGGCGGCTTCATCGGCCAGTTCCTTCTGCAGCGCCCGGTAGCGGGCGACGTTCTCGTTGTGCTCGGCCAGCGTCGCGGCAAAGACGTGACCGCCGGTGCCGTCGGCAACGAAATACAGGTCGTCGGTCTTCGACGGATTGGCGACGGCTTCCAGTGCCGCACGGCCAGGATTGGCGATCGGCGTCGGCGGCAAGCCGTTGATCAAATAAGTGTTGTAGGGCGTCGGCTTCTTGATGTCAGACTGATAGATCGGGCGGTCGGCGGGTTTGCCCTTGCCGCCGAACAGGCCGTAGATAATGGTCGGATCGGACTGCAGCCGCATGCCCTTGGCCAACCGGTTGAGGAAGACGGCCGCGACCCGCGAGCGTTCGTCGCCCTTGCCCGTCTCTTTCTCGACGATCGAAGCCAGGGTGACGAAGTCTTCGACACTGGCCAGAGGCAGATCGGAGGCGCGCCGCTGCCAGACTTCCTCGACAAGCTTCTTCTGGTCCGCCAAAAGCTTTTCGACCATCTGCTGGCGTGTCGCGCCGCGGGTGAAACGCAGCGTGTCGGTAGCAAGGCTGCCCTCGGGTGGAATGGTCCCCGGCATATCGCCGTCGAGCGCTGCCTGATCGGCGATGCGCTGCAGCGCCTGCTCGACCGTCAGCCCCTCGGGGACGGTCAGCGAATACATCACCGACTTGCCGCTCTTCAGCAACTCCATGATGTCGCGCATCGAGGCCTGCGGCTTGATCTCGTATTCGCCGGCTTTCAGGGCGGAATCATTGCCAAAAGCGCGCACGCCAAGGCGGAAGATGCGCGCGTCGCTGATCAGTCCGCGCCGCTCGAGCTGCTCTGCAATCTCCTGGACGCCGGTGTTCGGCTTGACCAGGAAGGTGTCGGCATTGGCCGAAGGGCCGGGCTCGTTGAATTCCTGCTTGCCGAAATACAAGGCAAAGCCAGCCGCCAGAACCATCAGCATCACCAGGGAGATGACGAAGTTCATGAACACGACGAACTGGCTGCGCGAGGCGCGTGAGCGCTTGGGCGGCGGCGTGCCGGCTTCAGGCCGCAATGCCTCGCTGGCCGTTTTCGGCACGATCGGGCCCGACGGTGCGGACCGTTGCCCGAATTGCCCGTTGTCCGCCGAATTTGTGCTCATGGCGCCCTACCGTTTGATCTTTGCAACGAATCCCCTTGGGCACAGTAGGGGCGAATATGGCAAAATTGACGACACGCATAGACCGTGCCGGTCGGCGGACCGGTCAGCCATTGTAGCGCTGGAAGACCAGCGAGGCGTTGGTGCCGCCGAAGCCGAAGGAATTGGACAGCGCCACATCGATTTGGCGGGCGCGCGGCTTGTGCGGCACCAGGTCGATCGCCGTTTCGCGCTCCGGGTTGTCGAGATTGATGGTGGCCGGCGCGATGTTGTCGCGAATGGCGAGGATCGAAAAAATCGCCTCGGCGGCGCCCGCCGCCCCCAGAAGGTGGCCTATCGACGACTTGGTCGACGACATCGATATTTTCGACGCGGCGTTGCCGACCAGCCGCTCGACGGCGCCGAGCTCGATCGTGTCGGCCATGGTCGAGGTGCCGTGCGCATTGATGTAGTCGACGTCTGCGGGCGTCAGCTTGGCCCGGTTCAGCGCCGCCACCATGCAACGGAAGGCGCCGTCACCATCTTCGGCCGGCGCGGTGATGTGATAGGCATCGCCGGTCAAGCCGTAACCGGTGACCTCGGCATAGATCTTGGCGCCGCGCGCCTTGGCGTGTTCCAGTTCCTCCAGAATGACGACGCCGGCGCCCTCGCCCATGACGAAGCCGTCGCGGTCGCGGTCATAGGGACGCGAGGCCGTTTCCGGAGCGTCGTTGCGGTCGGTCGACAGCGCCCGGCAAGCGGCGAAGCCGGCGATCGACAGCCGCGTCACCGGCGCTTCCGTGCCGCCTGCGACCATCACGTCGGCATCGCCCCACATGATCAGCCGGGCGGCATCGCCGATGGCATGCGCGCCAGTGGAGCAAGCGGTGACGACGGCGTGGTTGGGGCCTTTCAGCCCATGCCGGATCGAAACCTGGCCGGATACGAGATTGATGATCTGGCCGGGGATGAAGAACGGGCTGATGCGGCGCGGACCGCGCTCCTTCAGGATCATCGCATTCTCGGCGATGCCTTCGATGCCGCCGATGCCGGAGCCGATCAGCACGCCGGTGGCGCACTGCTCTTCATGCGTCTTCGGCGCCCACCCCGAATCCTTCAGCGCCTCGTCGGCGGCCGCGATCCCGTAGAGGATGAAGTCGCCGATCTTGCGCAGTTCCTTCGGCTCGAGAACAGTCTCGGGATTGAAGGTGGCATTCTCACCATTGCCGCGCGGAATGACGTGGGCGACCTTGCAGGCAAGATCCTCCACCTCGAACTCGGTGATGCGCTTGGCTGCGCTGCGGCCGGTCAGAAGTTCCTTCCAGCCATGCTCAAAGCCTACGCCGAACGGCGAAAGCAGCCCAAGGCCCGTGACGACGACACGCCTCATCGCAGGTCCTCCTCGGTGATGACTGCAAATAGCGTCAGGCCGAAGCCTTGTCGATGTACTTCACCGCATCGCCGACAGTCAGGATGGTTTCGGCCGCATCGTCCGGGATCTCTACGCCGAATTCTTCTTCGAACGCCATGACGAGTTCGACCGTGTCGAGACTGTCCGCGCCCAGATCATCGATGAAGCTCGCCTGCTCCGTCACCTTGTCGGCATCGACGCCAAGGTGCTCGATAACGATCTTCTTGACGCGCTCTGCGGTGTCACTCATTTGGGCATCCTCGTCTTTTGTTTGTCTGTCTTCGTTAGCGGGCAGAATGCCGCTAATCAAGCTGAAAGATGGTCCTGTCGGAAACGCAACGGCACCGGACCGGTTTTTGACCGAACCGCCGGGTTGCGGGCCGCATTACACGAAAATAGGCCGGGCTCCAAGGTGAAAAGGGGGGTTTTCCCGCAACTGTCAAATCATCGCCATGCCGCCATTGACGTGAATGGTCTGGCCGGTGACATAGGCGGCTTCGTTGGAAGCGAGGTAGGCGACGGCGGAGGCGACTTCGGCGCTGGTGCCCATGCGCCGTGTCGGAATCGCCGCCATGATCGCCTCTTTCTGCTTGTCGTTGAGCTTGTCGGTCATCGCCGATTCGATGAAGCCCGGGGCGACGCAGTTGACGGTGATGTTGCGCGTGGCGATCTCCTGCGCCAGCGACTTGGAAAAGCCGATCATGCCGGCCTTGGAGGCGCAGTAGTTGGTTTGGCCGGGATTGCCGGTGACGCCAACCACAGAGGTGATGTTGATGATGCGGCCATGCCGGCGCCGCATCATCGGATGGGTGAGTTCGCGGGTCAGCCGGAACACGGCGGTCAGGTTGACCTCGATCACCGAATCCCAGTCGGCGTCCGCCATGCGCACGAACAGCCCGTCGCTGGTGATGCCGGCATTGTTGACGAGAATGTCGACGCCTTCGAGATCGGCCTCGGCCTTCTGGCCGAGCGCCTTGACCTCGTCGCGATTGGAAAGGTTCGCCGGGAACAGCTTGACCCGGTCGCCGAACTCGGCCGCCAGCGTTTCCAGCTTCTCGACGCGGGTGCCGTGCAGGCCGACGACAGCGCCCTGCGCATGCAGCACCCTGGCGATCGCCTCGCCGATGCCTCCCGATGCGCCTGTGACGAGCGCCTTGCGGCCGGTCAATTCAAACATGTCTTATCCTCTTCCAAATCGGACAGGCCGGCGATTGCGGCTACCTGTAGACATCACTGCGGTGGCCTATTGTAACCACCAGAATGACGAGCCGCTTGTCCTGCACATCGCAGATAATTCGACAATCCCCAACCCGGTACCTCCAAAAACTCGCTAACGGTCCCTTCAGCGGCTTGCCGGCTTCACGCGGATTGTCGAGAGCGGCAATACGGTTCTCGATGAAGTCGCGGAGCCGGTGACGTGTCTGCGGATCCAGTTTTTCAATAAATTTGCGCGCCGAGCGGGCATATTCAAGCGTCCAGGCCACGCCAGAAGTCCTCGGCTGTCATGACGTCCTCCTCGCCGCTTCTGATCCGCTCCAGCACTTCGGCCGCGAGGTAATAGTCTTCCACGTCCTCAAGACCGCGCGCGATGAGCTCGCGCAGATAAAAAGCTTTACTGCGGCCAGTCCTGGCCGCGAGAAAATCCAGACGCTCTTCGATTTCGGGGGCAAGTCGGATGGAAGTCGGCATTCCGATCTCCTGTGAATACATGTATTCACATATCCCGACGAGGTTAAGAATTCAAGCGCCCGCATCAGCCGGACGCGCATGGTTCAATCGAGCGCCACCAACGCCGCCTCGACATCGGCCGGCGTGCCGACGGCGCCGGTGGCGATGTCGCGGTTGATGCGCCGCGCCAGTCCCGACAACACCTTGCCGGCGCCCACCTCGTACAGCGTCGCAATGCCGTTGGCGCCAAACCATTCCACCGTTTCGCGCCAGCGCACGCGCCCCGTCACCTGTTCGACCAGGCGGTGGGCGATTGCATCCGGATCGCTGGACGGCGTGACCGACACGTTGGAAACCACGGGTACGAACGGCGCGTTCTTCGTCACGCCGGCCAGCGCCTCGCGCATGACCTCGGCCGCCGGTGCCATCAGCGCCGAATGGAAGGGCGCCGAGACCTGCAGCATCAGCACCCGCTTTGCGCCCTTTTCCGTGCACAGCTTCGCCGCCTGCTCGACGGCCGCCCTGGCGCCGGAGATCACCAGTTGGCCACCGCCATTGTCGTTGGCGATCTGGCAAATCGACTCTTTGGCCGCTTCAGCGCAGGCGGCTTCGACATCGGCCTGTTCCAGCCCGATGATCGCCGCCATGGCGCCCTCGCCGGCCGGCACAGCCGCCTGCATGGCATTGCCGCGGATACGCAGGAGCCGGGCGGCATCGGCGACCGAAACGAAACCGGCGGCGGCAAGTGCCGAATATTCGCCGAGCGAATGGCCGGCGACATAGGCGACCTTGTGCTTCAGCGAGAGGCCGCGCGATTCCAGCGCCCGGATGGCGGCGAGCGACACAGCCATCAGCGCCGGCTGGGCATTGGCGGTCAGCGTCAGCCTCTCTTCCGGCCCTTCCCAGATCAGCTTCGACAGGTTTTCGCCGAGCGCGTCGTCGACCTCTTCGAAGATCTTCCGCGATTCCGGAAAGGCGTCGGCGAGGTCCTTGCCCATGCCGACAGCCTGGCTGCCCTGTCCCGGAAAGGTGAATGCGACGGCCATGCGTGCCTCCCAGCGGCTGATTTTTCCTGCCTGTGACGCAAGGCGGGCGGACAAGTCAAGTCCGCTAGCAGCCCGACCCGGGCCGCTCCGGCTCGGTATCGCTGGCCGAGTACCTGTTCCAAAAGGCTTTTTTTCGATCACTCATGATGAAAATCGCTCACGATTCGTTTGCTGGCTCTTCTTATTTCAGCCACAGACGCTAGCTTTTCGTGACATATCGATGACAGCTCAATGACACTTTTGTGTATGGTCGGGGGAATTGTAAGTTGGCAAGGATCAAGAAAGGCGTTGGCAAATCCGCGCCGCAGTTTCTGGAAGGCGATCCGGCCACCGGCTATCTGCCAGGCCGGAAATGGCCTGTTATCCGCTATGGCCTCGTCAGCCTTCTCGTCGCCACCATCCTGGTTTTTGCCATCGAACTGATCGTGCGCGGCGACTTTGCCGGCACCGTCGGCTTCTTCCTGCAGCCCTTCAAGCCGGGCTGGACCACCATCATCATCTTCGCGCTGCTCCTGATCGGCCTCGATGCCGTGCTCGGCCGCAGCCACCAGAGCCTGATGATCGTCGCGCCGCTGACGCTGGCGCTGGCCTTTGTCGGCCACCAGAAATCGCTCTATCTCGGCGATCCGCTCTATCCGACGGATTTCCTCTATTCACGTCAGATCGTGGCGCTGATGCCGCTGCTGGTGCGCGAACGTCCGGGAACCGCCATCGCTCTGGCGGTCGGCATCGTCGGCAGCCTCTCGCTGCTCGTCTATGGCTGGCGGCTGTGGCGCCGCCGCGTTCCGGCGCTCGGTCGCAAGGGGCGCCTGGCCCGGCTGACGCTGACCGTGCCGCTGCTCGCCTTCTTCGTGTCGATCATGGATTACGCGACGTTCTCGTGGACCCGCGACCGGCTGCAAATCATTCCGATCATGTGGGACCAGAAGGAAAATTACGCCTCCAACGGCTTCGCACTGGCCTTCGCCCTCAACGTGCCAATGGCCCATGTCCCCGCGCCTGCCGGCTACTCCGACAAGGCGATCGCGGCGATCGAAAGGCCTGACGTGAAGGCATCGGTGCCGGCCGAGAAGCCAGACATCATCATCGTCATGAGCGAATCCTTCTGGGATCCGACCGAACTGCCCGGCGTCACCATCACGCCCGATCCGATTCCCAACGTGCGGGCGCTGCGCTCCGGCCACGTGTTCTCGCCCGAATTCGGCGGCATGACCGCCAATGTCGAGTTCGAGGCGCTGACCGGCTTTTCCAACGCCTTCCTGCCGGCCGGCAGTATCCCTTACCAGCAATATGTCCGCGCGCCGGTGCCGTCGATGGCGACGTTCCTGAAGAGCCAGGGCTATGAGACGCGCGCCATCCATCCGGGCACAAGCTGGTTCTGGAACCGAACGCCGGTCTATGCCGATTTCGGCTTCGACGACTTCAAGTCCGAAGAAAACATGCCATATCTCGAAAAGCGCGGGCCGCTGACGTCGGACGCGGCGATGACCGACGAGATCATCCGCGAAGCCGACGCCACGGACGATCCGTTCTTCTACTTCGCCGTCAGCCTGCAAAACCACGGCCCCTATGAACCGAATCGCTATTACAATCCGACCCACGAGGTGCAGGCTCCGACCAGCCAGTGGGCAAAGGATTCGCTGCTGAGCTTCACGGAAGGCGCATCCGACGCCGACAAGAGCCTCGAGCGCCTCATCGAATGGGCGAAGAACCGGCGGCGACCGACGGTCATCGCCTTCTTCGGCGACCATCTGCCGCCGCTCGGTCCGGTCTATGTCGAGACCGGCTTCCTTAGGGATAACGTCGCGCCACGCAAGGAGCCGCCCGACCAGATGCTGCTGCATCACCGAACACCGCTGATCGTATGGTCCAACCGCACCGGTCCGGTCGCGGACATGGGCACTGTCAGTCCAGCCTTTCTGCCCTACCATGTCCTGACCACGGCCGGGATCAGCCACCCCTATTACACCGGCTTCCTCGGCCAGATGCGCGAGCGCTACAGCGTCGTCGACCGCAATTTACTATTGACGCCGACGGGCGAGGACACGCCCGACTGGGCACGCAAGAAGCAAATCGACCCGGCGATTCGCGATTTCCGTCTGCTGCAATACGACATGATGTTCGGCAAGCGCCGTGCAGCGCCCGATTTCTTCCCGGAGACGGTGAACAAGCGGGTCCCGCATACAAGCTGAAGATGCGCGACATGTCGTCCTGAGCGCGGCGGTTTTTCGGCTCGCCCTTGTCTTGCGGCCAAATTCCTGTATAGACGCCCGCAATCTGCCGGTCCTTGCTGGGGGCTGAACGGAGGGCCGGAGGTTTTTCGAAACCTTCGTGTGGAGCCAGAAGCGCTTCCGCCTCCCGTGTCTCCGCTCTCGACCGTCTCGTCATGCTCCTTTCTTCCCCGCCCCGCCAGGGATCGCCGGGTCAGAGAAGTTGCAGAGGCTTTTGCCGCCGGGACCGGGAGAGAAACGAAGAAAGGCAAAGAACAATATGGCTCTTTACGAACATGTGTTTCTTGCCCGGCAGGACCTCTCGCAGCAGCAGGTCGATGCGCTTGTCGAACAGTACAAGGGCGTCATCTCCGCGAATGGAGGGTCCGTCGGCCGGGTCGAGAACTGGGGACTGAAATCCCTCACCTACCGGGTCAACAAGAACCGGAAGGCATACTATACGCTGATGGACATCACCTGCCCGCCGGCCGCGCTCAACGAGATGGAGCGCCAGATGGGCCTGTCCGAGGATGTGCTGCGTTTCCTCACCATCAAGGTCGATGCGCATGAGGAAGGCCCGTCGGCAATGATGCAGAAGCGCGAAGAGCGCTCGGAACGCGGCGGCTTCGGCGACCGTGACCGTGGCCCGCGCTCGTTCGGCGACCGCGATCGCGGCGACCGTGGCGATCGCCCGCCGCGCAGCTTCGGTGGCGATGGTGCAGACCGTGGCCCGCGCCGTCCGCGCGAAGCTGTTGAAGGGGGTGCAGAATAATGGTCGACATCAACCAGATCCCGACCCGGCGCCCGTTTCATCGCCGCCGCAAAACCTGTCCGTTCTCCGGCGCCAACGCGCCCAAGATCGACTACAAGGACGTGCGTCTTCTGCAGCGCTATATTTCCGAGCGCGGCAAGATCGTGCCGTCGCGCATCACCGCCGTCAGCCAGAAGAAGCAGCGCGAACTCGCCAAGGCGATCAAGCGCGCCCGCTTCCTCGGTCTGCTGCCCTACGTGGTTCGCTAACACTGATCGGTTGACCATGATCTTGTCCGAAAACCGGTTTCCACTTTTCGGGATCATGGACAACACTGACTAGTAGACCATGATCTTGTCCGAAAACCGGTTTCCACTTTTCGGGATCATGGACAACACTGACTAATAGACCATGATCTTTTCCGAAAACCGGTTTCCACTTTTCGGGATCATGGTCTAGCCAGCGGGCGGTTCGCCGCCCGCTTTTCCCACGGCGACGGGCGCCGCAGGGTTGCCATCAAACCCCGGGTTGAGGTGAAGGCCTCTAACTGCCGCGACAGGCAGGACAGCGACATCGGCGGCGACGCCCTCAGCTTCCTGACCTGTTCCAGACAATTCGGCGTCGATGCCAGTGATTTGGCGCCCCAAACGAAGGAACAAAACCATGGAAGTCATTCTTCTCGAACGCGTTTCCCGCCTCGGCCAGATGGGCGATACCGTCAAGGTCAAGGATGGATTCGCCCGCAACTTCCTGCTGCCGCAGGGCAAGGCGCTGCGCGCCAACGAAGCCAACAAGAAGAAATTCGAAGGCCAGCGCGCCCAGCTCGAAGCCCGCAACCTCGAGCGCAAGTCCGAGGCGATGCAGATTTCGGAGAAGCTGGACGGCAAGAGCTTCATCGCCGTGCGTTCGGCCGGCGAAACCGGCCAGCTCTACGGCTCGGTGTCGACCCGCGACATCGCCGAGTTGCTGACGGCGGAAGGTTTCTCGGTCAACCGCAACCAGATCCTGCTCAACCAGCCGATCAAGACCATCGGCCTGACCAATGTGGCGATCGCGCTGCATCCGGAAGTCGAGGTCACCATCACGCTCAACATCGCCCGCACGGCCGACGAAGCCGAGCGCCAGGCCAAGGGCGAGATGCTGACCACAGCCGAAGCCATCTATGGCGACGACATCAACGATAATGCGCGCCCGGACAACTTCTTCGATCCCAATGCCGAGTTCGAAGGCGGCGAAGACAACGGCTGATTGCACGTCACAAGGCGTCAGAGCGGCGCTTTAAAACGTTTCGTCGGCTTCCAGTCATTTCTGGACCAACGCCCGGGCGCCTCGCCCGGGCTTTTTTGTGCCAAACGGAACTTTTCGACCCCCTATATCTTGATGCAGACTATAGCGCCGCGCGTCGTTTGGACGCGCAAAGGACGCTGCAGGACTTTGGTTCGGCGCATGATCCTTTCCGAAATCGATTTCGATTGTCGGGTCATGCGCCGAGACAGCGTGTCTGACCGAGAGGGGACATTTGTTCATGAATATTCTGCTGAAACGCATTCTCGACCGCCTGGTGCGCACCGGCAATCTCAAGGTCACCGGACCGAAAGGCCTCTCGGTGACTTTCGGTGACGGCAGCGGCGATCTGGTGCACATGCACATCAAGACCACGCATGCCGAGCGCGCCATCAGCTTCGATCCGATGCTGGCGGTGCCGGAAGCCTATATGGACGGTGAGCTCGATATACTCGAGGGCGGCGTGCTGGGGGTGATGCGCATCGCCTTCCAGAACATGGACAGCGGCGGCATCGATGCCACCTGGTCGAAGGCGATTGAAGGCCTGCGTCACGCCTTCCGCCGCCTGCAGCAGATCAACACGGCGGCGCGAGCGCGCCGCAACGTGCAGCGCCATTATGATCTGTCAGGCGACCTCTACAGGCTCTTCCTCGACGAGGACATGCAGTATTCCTGCGCCTACTTCGAGCAGCCGGACATGACGCTCGACGAGGCGCAGGCAGCCAAGAAGCGCCACATTGCGGCCAAGCTCAGGCTGAAGGCCGGCCAGACGGTGCTGGACATCGGCTCCGGCTGGGGTGGGCTCGGTCTCTATCTCGCCAAGTCCTTCGACGTCGACGTGCAAGGCGTGACGTTGTCGACCGAGCAGCATGGCGTCGCCACCGACCGCGCCCATGCGCAAGGCCTGGAAAACCGCGTGCATTTCGAAGTGAGGGATTACCGCGAGCTCAACGAGCGCTTCGACCGCGTCGTCTCGGTCGGCATGTTCGAGCATGTCGGCGTCAACCACTACCGCACCTTCTTCGACAAATCGGCGACGCTCTTGAAGCCGGACGGCGTCATGCTGCTGCACACGATCGGCCGCTCCGGCGCGCCGTGGGCGACCAGCGCCTTCATCCGCAAATACATTTTCCCGGGCGGCTACGTCCCCTCGCTCTCGGAAGTGATGCCGGCGATCGAAAAGTCGGGCCTCATCGTCACCGACATCGAAGTCCTGCGGCTACATTATGCCGAGACGCTGAGACATTGGAGCCAGCGCTTTGCCGCCAACCGCGACCAGGCCAAGGCGATCTATGACGAACGGTTTTGCCGCATGTGGGAGTTCTATCTGGCAGCCTCGGAAGCCGCATTCCGCTGGCAGGATCTGGTGGTCTTCCAAATCCAGATCGCCAAGAAGAACGACACGCTGCCGATGTCTCGTGACTATATGGCCAAATGCGAGAAGGCGTTGCAGCTGCGCGACATGGGGCATCGTCCAAAAGCCCCTGCCGCCAAGCCCGCCCGGCGCCGCAAGGTGGCGGATATGGAATAGACCGCCGGCGATCACGCCATTGCCGCTTGCCATTGGCGGCCCACACGCTGAAAAAGGTCTCGCCGTCGCCGCGAGACTTTTTTCATGACCTATCTCATCTACATCGTTGTTGCCCTTGCCGAGATCGCCGGCTGCTTTTCGATCTGGGCGTGGTGGCGGCTGGAAAAGTCGCCGCTGTGGCTGGCGCCAGGCCTGGTCTCGCTTGCTTTGTTCGGCTTCCTGCTGGCGCTGGTAGACATCAGTGCTGCGGGCCGCGCCTATGCCGCCTATGGCGGCATCTACATCGCCGACTCGCTCGGATGGCTGTGGCTGGTGGAAGGCGTGCGCCCCGACCGCTGGGACCTTGCCGGTTCCGCGCTCTGCATCGTTGGCGCCTCGGTGATCCTGCTCGCACCTCGGGGTGCCTGAGCTATGGAACTGCCTATCCCGCTTCGACAGGGCGTCGAGCGCCTCCTCGAAAAAGTGCCGCTGCCGACGCTGAAACAAGCGGCAAAAACGCTGTCGGACCGCTATCGCGCCGAACTGCGCGACGGCCGCCTGCATATGGCCGAGGAGATCGCGGTCAAAGCCTATCTGGCGACGCGGCTGCCGGCGACCTATGCCGCTGTCCGTGCCAGTCTCAATGCGCTCAGCGAGGCAAGGCCCGATCATGCACCCAAAACCCTGCTCGACGTCGGCGCCGGCCCCGGGACCGTGCTTTGGGCTGCGCTCGATCTCTGGCCCGACCTCGAGCAGGCGGTGCTGATCGAGGCGAGCGCCGCGGTGCGCCGGGTCGGCGCGGCGCTTGCCGCTGAGGCGATGACGGCCAGGGTCGCCTGGCTGGCCGGCGATGTCACCCTCGATCTCGCCGATCTCAAGCCGGCCGAGCTGGTCACCTGCGCCTATGTGCTGGACGAGATCGTACCAGCGTCGCTGCCAACACTCATCGACCGGCTCTGGCACCTGACCAACGACACGCTGCTGGTCGTCGAGCCGGGCACGCCGGCCGGATGGCAGCGCATTCTTGCCGTGCGCCGACAGCTGATCGAGGCGGGCGCGCACGTGCTTGCGCCTTGCCCACATGCGGCTCCCTGCCCGCTCGTGCCGCCCGACTGGTGCCATTTTTCGCGCCGTGTCGCGCGTTCGCGCCTGCACCGGCTGGCCAAGGACGCCGACGTGCCATGGGAGGACGAGAAATTCATCTATGTCGCTGCCTCCCGCCACGCTGTTGCCCCGCCGCAGGCGCGTGTGATCGCACCGCCGAAATCGGGCTCGGGCAAGGTCCTGCTGAAACTTTGCGAGAAGGACGGCAGCGCCGACGAGAAACTGTTCACCAAACGCGACGGCGATGTGTTCAAGGCCGCGCGGCGGCTCGACTGGGGCGACGCACTGCCGGAGTGATTGGCAGCTATTTTCCTGTTTTGTTCTCGCCCGAGAACGGCTAGGCTCGCCGTCTTGATTCGAGTCAATCGAGATTCTTTCCACCGAAAAATCTTGGCTGTGAATCGCGGGCACCGAAGCTGATTGAATGAAGACTGATGCAGATAAGTCATCACCGACCTATCCCGTTACTGATATCGAGAGACCGGCATCGAAATCGGGGACGTCATGGCAGAGGCAGCACGAAAATTCGGCGTGGCGGAAACACCGCTCTATCGCGAGGCACCGAACAACATCGAGGCAGAGCAGGCGCTGCTCGGCGCCATCCTCGTCAACAACGACGCCTTCTACCGCGTCTCGGATTTCCTGAAATCCGGCCATTTTTACGAGCCGCTGCACAGAAAGATCTTTGAGGTCGCCGCCGAGCTCATTCGTATGGGCAAGATAGCGACGCCGATCACGCTGAAGACCTTTCTGCCGGCCGACGAGAGGGTCGGCGACATGACGGTTGCGCAATATGTGGTACGGCTGGCCGTCGAGGCGGTCACCGTCGTCAATGCCGCCGACTACGGCCGCGCCATCTATGATCTCGCCACGCGACGCGCCCTGATCACCGTCGGCGAAGACATGGTCAACATCGCCTACGACGCGCCAGTCGACATGTCGCCATCCGAGCAGATCGAGGACGCCGAGCGGCGCCTGTTCGAACTGGCCGAGACCGGCCGCTACGATGGCGGTTTCGAGAGCTTCACCGACGCGGTCAAGACCGCCGTCGACATGGCCAACGCCGCCTATATGCGCGACGGGCACCTGTCGGGCGTCGCCACGGGCCTGCGCGATCTCGACCGCCGCATGGGCGGCCTGCAGCCGTCCGATCTGATCATCATCGCCGGCCGCCCGGGCATGGGCAAGACCTCGCTTGCCACCAACATGGGCTTCAACATCGCCGAAGCCTATGTGCCGGCACAACAGGCCGACGGTTCGTTCAAGGCGGCAAATGGCGGCGTCGTCGGCTTCTTCTCGCTCGAAATGTCGTCGGAACAGCTCGCCACCCGCATCATTTCCGAACAGACCGAAATCCCGTCGTCGAAAATCCGCCGCGGCGAGATCAGCGAAATGGATTTCGAAAAGCTGGTCGCCTGTTCGCAGACCATGCAGAAAATCCCGCTGTTCATCGACCAGACCGGCGGCATCTCGATCGCCCAGCTGTCGGCGCGGGCGCGGCGGCTGAAGCGCCAGCGCGGCCTCGACGTCATCGTCATCGACTATATCCAGCTGATGCAAGGGTCGAGCGCCAAATCCTCGCAGAACCGCGTGCAGGAGATCACCGAGATCACCACCGGCCTGAAGGCGCTGGCCAAGGAGCTTGCCGTGCCGATCATCGCGCTGTCGCAGCTGTCGCGTCAGGTCGAAAGCCGCGACGACAAGCGCCCGCAGCTCTCGGATCTGCGCGAATCGGGTTCGATCGAGCAGGACGCCGACGTGGTGATGTTCGTCTACCGCGAGGAATATTATCTGAAGAACCGCGAGCCGAAGCCGGGCACCGACGAATACATCAAATGGGAACACGAGATGAACGAGATGCGCGGCAAGGCCGAGGTCATCGTCGCCAAGCAACGCCATGGACCGACCGGCTCGGTCAGCCTCGCCTTCCAGGGCGAGTTCACCCGCTTCTCCGACCTCGCCGAGGAGCATCATATTGCGGAGAGGTTTGAGTAGGCATGGGTAAGCGTTTCAGGTTTTCTGTCCGCCTGACTCTCGTGCTCGTCAGCGCGGCGGTCCTGCCTGACGTCGCTTCAGCTTGTTCAATGCCTGCAAACTGGACGCCACAACGAGCATTTGCTGAGGCGGCCCTGGTGTTCCGAGGCTTGGTGACAGCCACAGAGCTTAGTCCGACAAAGCTTGGAATTGTCGCAGCCGATGAGGGTGATGGTCGGATACTGGTTAACGTTCGCTACGAGACAATGGAGGTGTTCAAGGGCAACCCGGAACCGAATGGTGTGATCTCCACGACCACTCTGATCATGGGAGGATGCGGCGTGCCTGTTCTGGCTGGGCAAAATTTCTTGTTTTACGTCGACGCGATTGATGAGGAGGCGCGAAAAACGCAGCCTGAGTTTGCAGGCCAAACTCAAGGCATGATCTCCATTTACGACACCCAGATGCTGTCGCCCAATCCGCAGTTGCTCGATGAGTCGCTTGCCGAAGTACGCGCTCTCGCCAAGAAACACTGAATTGTATCCGCGCTCGCCAAATCCCGGCCGAAAATGCGGACGTTCTCGATCCGCCTCCTTTCCAAGGTATGCGAGATTTCATGGCTAAATCGCGCGTCCAGTTCATCTGCCAGAATTGCGGTTCGGTGCATCAGCGCTGGGCTGGCAAATGTGATGCCTGCGGCGAGTGGAACACGCTGGTCGAGGAGGGCACGTCCGGCGGCATCGGCTCGGGCCCGGCCAATACCCGCAATGCGCGCAAGGGCCGCGCCGTGGTGCTCACGACCTTGTCCGGCGACATCGAGGACGCGCCACGCATCGTTTCCGGCATCGGCGAACTCGACCGCGCCACCGGCGGCGGTTTCGTGCGCGGCTCGGCCCTTCTGGTCGGCGGCGATCCCGGCATCGGCAAGTCGACGCTGTTGACCCAGGCGGCCGCAGCACTGGCGTCCAAGGGCCACCGCATCGTCTACGTCTCGGGCGAAGAGGCGGTTGCCCAGATCAGGCTGCGTGCGCAGCGGCTCGGCGTCGCCGATACTCCGGTGGAGCTTGCCGCCGAAACCAATGTCGAGGACATCCTCGCCACCATCGCCGACGGCAAGCGGCCGGACCTGGTGATCCTCGATTCGATCCAGACCTTGTGGACCGACATGGCCGATTCGGCACCCGGCACCGTCACCCAGGTGCGTGCCGCCGCCCAGGCGATGATCCGCTATGCCAAATCCACAGGCGCGGCGATCGTGCTCGTCGGCCACGTTACCAAGGAAGGCCAGATCGCCGGGCCGCGCGTCGTCGAGCATATGGTCGACGCGGTGCTTTATTTCGAGGGCGAAGGCGGCCACCACTACCGCATCCTGCGCACGGTCAAGAACCGCTTCGGACCGACCGACGAGATCGGCGTGTTCGAAATGTCTGATATGGGCCTGCGCGAGGTCGCCAATCCATCCGAGCTTTTTCTCGGCGAACGCCATGCGAAAGCGCCGGGCGCCGCGGTTTTCGCCGGCATGGAAGGTACCAGGCCGGTGCTGGTCGAGATCCAGGCGCTGGTGGCGCCGTCGTCGCTGGGCACGCCGCGTCGAGCCGTCGTCGGCTGGGACGGTGCCCGGCTGTCGATGATCCTCGCCGTTCTCGAAGCCCATTGCGGGGTCCGCTTTGGCACGCATGACGTCTATCTCAACGTCGCCGGCGGCTACCGTATCTCGGAGCCGGCCGCCGATCTGGCGGTGGCGGCCGCACTGGTTTCCTCGCTCACCGGTCTTGCCCTTCCCGCCGATTGCGTCTATTTCGGCGAAATCAGCCTTTCGGGCGCCGTGAGGCCGGTTGCGCACGCGCAGCAGCGCCTGAAGGAAGCCGAAAAGCTGGGTTTTGGAAGCGCGGTTCTGCCCTTGGGCAGCGAGGAACTTGCCGGGGGGATAGGGGCCGGCGCTTTCCAGCCCACCGAGCTTGCCGATCTCGTGGCGCGCATAGCCGGCTCACGGCGCAGCCGCGCCGACGAGCAAGAATGACGCGGCTCATGAAGTGGGGCAAAAGACATGCCGATTACGCTGCTTGACGGAATTCTCGTCGGCTTCACCTTGGTCTCGGCGATGCTCGCCATGGTTCGCGGCTTTTCGCGCGAGGTCCTTTCCGTCATCTCCTGGATAGCGGCGGCCGCGGCAGCGTTCTTTTTCTATCAACCGGTCCTGCCTTACGTTCAGCCCTATGTCGACAATGAGAAGATTGCCATGGTGGTGGCCGCCGGCATCGTCTTCATCGTCGCGCTGATCGTCGTCTCCATCATCACCATGAAGCTCGCCGACTGGATCATCGATTCCAGGGTCGGCGCGCTCGACCGCACGCTTGGTTTCCTCTATGGCGCGGCGCGCGGCATCCTGGTCGTCGCGGTGGCCCTGCTGTTCTTCAACTGGCTGGCCGGCCCCAAGGCTCCGGGCTGGGTCGCCGATGCCAAGTCGCGGCCGCTGCTCGAATCGATCGGCGCCAAGCTCGAAAGCCTGCTGCCCGAGGATCCGGAAAACGCGATCCTCAACAGGCTCAATCCGAATCAGCCGGCACCCGAGACCGGCGCCGAGACACCTCCGGCAGCGGATGCACCCGCGGCGGACGCACCGGCAACTGGCGACGATGCTCCGGCGCCCGACGGCAGCGAAACCGACGCGCCACCGGCCGACAATGCACCGGCCAATCCGGCGCCGGCAAACTGACGATCATGTGAAGGCCGCAAACTCTACGTTGCTCTCGAGCCGTCATCACACTATATAGCGACTTTAGCGGAGCTGAAGATGGCAGACGCAGACGACGTGCTTTCCGCCGAGGCTGACGATCATTTCCATGACGAATGCGGCGTGTTCGGTATTTTTGGCCGGCAGGACGCTGCGGCTATCGTCACGCTCGGCCTGCATGCGTTGCAGCACCGCGGCCAGGAAGCGGCCGGTATCGTTTCCTATGACGGCACCCAGTTCCATGTCGAACATCATGTCGGCCTGATCGGCGATACGTTCACCAAACAGCGCGTCATCGACAGCCTGCAAGGCAACCGCGCCATCGGCCACACGCGCTACGCCACCACCGGCGGCGCCGGCCAGCGCAACATCCAGCCGTTTTTCGCCGAGCTCGCCGATGGCGGCTTCGCCGTCGCCCACAACGGCAACCTCACCAACGCCATGACGGTGCAGCGCGCGCTTCAGAAACAGGGCGCGATCTTCTCGTCGACCTCCGACACCGAGACACTGCTGCATCTGGTCGCCACCAGCAGGGAACGCGATCTCAACTCGCGCTTCATCGATGCGGTGCGCCAGGTCGAAGGTGCCTTCTCGCTGGTGGCGATGACTTCAAAGAAGATGATCGGCTGCCGCGATCCGCTCGGCATCCGGCCGCTGGTGCTCGGCGATCTCGACGGCGCCTGGATCCTGGCTTCCGAAACCTGCGCGCTCGACATCATCGGCGCGCGTTTCGTGCGCGACCTGAAGCCCGGCGAGATGGTCGTCGTCACCGCCAAGGGCATAGAGAGTCTGTTTCCGTTCGAGCCGCAGAAAACCCGCTTCTGCATCTTCGAATATGTTTATTTCGCGCGTCCGGATTCGTCGGTCGAGGGCCGCAACGTCTACGAGGTGCGCAAGCGCATCGGCGCCGAGCTGGCGCTCGAAAGCCCGGTCGAGGCCGACATCGTCGTGCCGGTGCCGGACAGCGGCACTCCGGCGGCGATCGGCTTTTCGCAAGCCGCGGGCATCCCGTTCGAGCTCGGCATTATCCGCAATCACTATGTCGGCCGCACCTTCATCCAGCCCGGCGATTCGATCCGCCACATGGGCGTCAAGCTCAAGCATAACGCCAACCGCCGCATGATCGAAGGCAAGCGCGTGGTGCTGGTCGACGATTCGATCGTGCGCGGCACCACCAGCCAGAAGATCGTGCAGATGGTGCGCGATGCCGGCGCCAAGGAAGTGCACATGCGCATCGCCTCGCCGCCGACGCGCGCTTCCTGTTTCTACGGCGTCGATACGCCGGAGAAGTCGAAGCTGCTGGCGTCGCGCATGTCGGTGGAAGAGATGGCCGAGTTCATCCGCGTCGATTCGCTCGGCTTCCTGTCGATCGACGGGCTCTACCGCGCCGTCGGCGAGGCCGGCCGCGACAATGAGCAGCCGCAATTCTGCGACGCCTGCTTCACCGGGCAATATCCGACCCGGCTTGCCGATTTCGAAGGTTCGGACAATGTGCGCACGCTGTCGCTGCTGGCGGCGGGCGGGGCGTAGGATTGCCGGAACACCAATTGCCTTCCCGAGTTTCACGCCTACTCACGGAGGCCCTCGCATGATCCCCACCCCTGGCCTCGACCTTTCCGGCCGCGTCGCAGTCGTCACCGGCGCCTCGCGCGGCATCGGCTACTTCATCGCCCTGGAACTTGCCGCCGCTGGAGCCCACGTCATCGCGGTTGCCCGCACCGTCGGCGGACTGGAGGAACTCGACGACCAGATCAAGGCAACGGGCGGACAGGCGACGCTGGTGCCGCTCGACCTCGCCGACATGGCCGGCATCGACCGGCTGGGCGGCGCCATCCATGAGCGATGGGGCAAGCTCGACATCCTGGTCGCCAATGCGGCGGTGCTCGGCGTCATCTCCCCGATCGGCCATGTCGAGGCCAAGACTTTCGAGAAAGTTATGACCATCAACGTTACCTCGACATGGCGGCTGATCCGCTCGGTCGACCCGTTGCTCAGGCTCTCGGACGCCGGCCGTGCCATCGTGCTTTCCTCCAATGCCGCCCATTCGGCGCGGGCCTTCTGGGCGCCCTACGCGGCGTCGAAGGCGGCAGTCGAGACCATGATGCGTTCCTGGGCGCATGAGACGGAAAACCTGGCCCTCAGGGTCAATACCGCCGATCCCGGCGCCACCCGCACCGCCATGCGTGCGCAGGCGGTGCCTGGTGAGGATCCGGAGACGCTGCCGCATCCCCAGGAGATCGCCAAACGCATCGTGCCGCTGGCCAGCCCCGCGCTTACGGAGACCGGGCTGATCTTCCAGGCCAAGCACAACCGCTTTGTTGCCTACCGGCAGCCGGAGTAGACGCATCGCGCATTTCGACGGAAGAATTGCGCCGCCGCCGACGTTATTGGAATGCCAGATTTTCCGAAACGGAGGACCACTATGCGCAAACTGCTTCTCGTCACCGCCGCTGCATCGCTGGCAGCCATCGGCGTCGCATCCTCGCAGGACGCGACGATGAGCTTCTTCGTCACCAGCGTCGGCTCGGGCAAGGGCGCCGATCTCGGCGGCCTCGCGGGCGCCGATGCGCATTGCGCCTCGCTGGCTGAAGCCGCGGGCGTTGCGGGCAAGACATGGCGCGCCTATCTCTCGACCAGCGACACCGATGCGCGCGATCGCATTGGCACGGGACCGTGGTTCAACGCCAAGGGCGTCAAGATCGCCGACGATGTCGCTTCGCTGCATAGCGATGCCAACGCCATCACCAAGCAGACGGCGCTCGACGAAAAGGGCGAAGTGGTCAACGGCCGCGGCGACAAGCCCAACCGCCACGACGTGCTGACCGGCTCCAAGCCCGACGGCACGAAAATTGCCGACCAGACCTGCGGCGACTGGACGCTCAGCGGAGCGGAAGGCGCGGCAATGACGGGCCATCACGACCGCACCGGTCTCGACGATTCGGCCGCCGCCAAATCGTGGAATTCCTCGCACGCTTCACGCGGCGGCTGCAGTCAGGAGGCACTGAGGAGCACCGGCGGCGACGGCCTGTTCTACTGCTTTGCCGCAAACTGAGCCGGCCCAACAAATGCAGGACATCACGCGGCTGTGGCGACCCACCGCGCCCGGCCGAGCTTTCGTCGGTTGCCCGGAGTTGATAGGATCGCCCGACTCCCACAACAAGCGAGGAAATTTCCATGGCTTCGAGCGTAGCGCTGGTCTGGTATCTGGTGATTGCCGGCCCGCAAGGCGGCATGGTGGTGCTGCCCAGCACGTTCGACACTCGCGAACAGTGCGCCTTCGCCGTCACCGAATATCAGAAGCAGCCAACGCCGGCCGGCTGGTCGGTGCAGTGCGTGCCGAGCGCCTCGCCGTTCGCCGACGAGGGCGAAAGCGAGTAGCCGGCGGCGCGCGTTCAGCGCTGAGCGCTGACCGTCAGTTCCGGCCTCGTATTGATGGTTTGAAACACCACGCAATAGCGTTCGGTCAGCTTGAGCAGTGTGTCGACGCGCTCTTGTGGCTCTTCGCTGTCGAGGTTGAAATTCAGCCGGATGGCGCGGAAGCCGACCGGCGCATCTTTTGCCACGCCTAAGGTGCCGCGAAAATCGAGATCGCCTTCGGCCTCCACGGTGGCGGCGCCGAGTTTGAACTCCAGCGCCGTCGCCACTGCCTTCAGCGTTACGCCAGCGCAAGCGACCAGCGCCTCCAGCAGCATGTCGCCCGAGCACAGTTCGAGCCCGGAACCGCCGGTAGCCGGATGCAGACCGGCAACGGCGAGCGCCCTGCCGGTCTCGACCTTGCAGGCGATCGACTGGTCGTCGACCGAGCCCTTGGCCCGAAGCGTGATCAGCGCGCGCGATGCGTCGTCGCGATACGCCTCCTTGAGCGGCGCCTGCATGGCCTTCAGTCCGGTGGTGTCCATGTCCAACCCTTTTCGGCAGTCATTTTCATCGCTCGTCACGATACTCGAATAGAACCGGTACGGCCTAAACCTTGATTTCACGACATTTGGATCGGAGTGACAAGCTGTCCAGACATTGCTGCGTCGTTAGACTTGATGCCTTTCATGCGGCCTGGGGCCGCCACGCGATGACGCCGTCCGTCCGCGCCCGCACCTCGGGTGAGGCCAGGCAGGTGGCGACGGCCTCGTAGCCGGGAGTGCCGGGGTACCGGGCGACGTACGTTGGCGGGCTGTGATTGGCGGGGCAGAGGATGATCGCTTCGTCGGTGCCGACAGCCGCCAGGTCGAGTATCGCGCAGGAGCGCGTGAGCAGAAAAAGCGGTCGACCGCCGGGGCCGCGGCGACGCAAATGGGCAATCAGAGCTTCTTGCGAGGCTTGATCCAGCCCCTGTTCGATCATGTCGACGACCAGGATGGCCGGACCTTCGGCTTCCAATCCGACGAGTAGAGCGATCATTGCGTCGGACAGCGCGGCACCGTCCTCGACGAGCCAGGCCAGCGTCTGATCGACCCGCGACCTGAGAGCTGGGTCGGCGTCCACACGAGCCAGAGCCGCCGCACAGCCATTCGCCAGTCGATCCAGGCCAAGGAAGGCGGCGTCAGGCAATGTCTCGGCCGGCGCTGAGCCAGCCGGGTCTTGCCACTGCCCAGCGGGCCGATGATGTAGTTCAGCGGTCGGATCTGTCCCAGTTCGAACCGCTCGCCTCCCCAAGGCCAGGGAAGGTCGAAAGCGACGCTGAGCGTAGCCTCTGGCGCCAGCAGGCGCGCCAGTTCCCCGGCGCTTGGCGCTTCGCCTCGAGCGAGGTCGTCCCGCAGGCTACCGATCTTCTCTATTACGCCGACAAGCTGGCGCAGCCGGCTCTCGAGTACTGCCTGGTGTGCGGCCAAGGCCGGCTCCATGCCCCGGGAGTCACCCTCCATCACCCGCGCCACCTGGGCTAGGCTGAAGCCAAGCGCGCGCAGGGCCGCGATCTCGGCGGCGCGGCTCATTTCGACAGGACCGTAGGCGCGCCATCCGGCCGCAGTGCGGATCGGAGCGATCAGGCCGCGCTGCTCATAAAGCCGCAGGGCCTTGGCCGACACCCCGAGCCGGCCGGCGGCTTCGGAAGCGTTCAGGAACTGGGCGGAAGAGTTCATGAATCACCTTGTTGCTGTTGACCGCCTTTCTATCGGGGCTGACCCTGGGGCCGAGTCAACAGGGATGTTCGCGGTCCGCAGGAGCCGTGGGAGAGACAAGATCACTTCGTGTCGAACTGACACATCGGCTTTGATGAGATGAATCGACTTGCACAAGGGCATTTCCGCAGCGGCTGCAGGATACGGCAACCCCTGCTGACAGTACGATGTCAGGACAGGGCAGCATAGTCTGGTGACATGACCGGATTCCCAACCATGCCTGACACCGCCGCCGAGCGCACCCTTGGCATCATCCTGGTTTCGGCGTCGGCAGCCGTCTTCGGCCTCACCGGCGTGCTAACCAAGTCGATCCATGCCGATCCGCTGACCATCACCTGCTGGCGGGGCTTCGTTGGGTCGATCCTGATCACCCTCTATGTGCTTTGGCGGCGCCGTCAATCCGGTGGGCGTGAAAGCCTGCGCCTCGGCTGGCGCGGCTGGCTGTTGGCGAGCGAGGGCGCGCTAGCCAGCATCGCCTTCATCTCGGCGTTCAAGTTCACCTTCGTCGCCAATGTTGCGATCATCTACGCCACTGCGCCCTTCGTCACCGCGCTGCTTGCCTTCATTCTGGTTCGTGAGCGCTTTCGGCTGCAGACGCTTGCCGCCGCCGCCGTGTCGCTCAGCGGCGTGGCGATCATGGTCTGGTCCGGCTTCGGCACCGGCCATCTGTTCGGCGACGGGCTGGCGCTGCTTATGACAATCGGCAGCGCGCTCTACATGATCATGGTGCGCGCTTTCCGCGACACGCCGGTAGTGTGGGCCGGGGCGGTGTCGGCATTCCTTTTGTTCGTGCTCGGTTGGTTCGTCACCGATCCATTGGCCGTCTCGGCCAGGGACGCAGTGTTGCTCGTCGCCTTCGGCACGTCGTTCGCGCTGGCCTCTATTCTGTGGACGGAGGGCGTGCGGCTCATTCCGGCTGCCGAATCCGGCCTGCTGGGCTCGGCTGAAGTACCGTTCGCGATCCTGTTCGCCTTCCTGTTCCTGGCCGAGGTCCCGCCAGCCGCCAGCATGATCGGCGGCGCCATCGTGCTCTGCGCGGTGTTCGCCCATGGCGGGCGCGACTGGCAAGCGGCCAGGCAGCGCTCTGCCTGAGAAAAAATCTGCCCCCGAAAATAAAATTGCGGGTGCAAATAAATTAGCAAGGTCATGGAACCATCAACAGGTTCAGGCATTGTTGGCTTTGACGGGTCATCCAAGTCCCCCCAAACCCCTCGGCCCGTCTAAACTATAGCCGATCGCAAGGTCGGCTTTTTCTTTTGCGAAATCAGCTCGGTGCGCCTGGCAAGGCAAGGTTGCCGCTGAACAGCGCAGCCAGATCCTGGGCCGGGGGCTCGGCATCCTGGCGCAGCCGGATGGCGAACTCGGCGATGGGAACCTGCGGCAGGCCAAACTCGCGCGGTGCCTCGACGATGCCGGAATGGGCAAACCGCGCCGTCCGCAGCGTCAGAGCAATGCCGGCATGCACCGCCGTGCGCAGCCCGGCCAGGCTGGCACTGCCGGCGGCGATGCGGTAGCGACGGCCTGCCCTGTCGAGTGCCGCGATCGCCGCTTCGCGAAAGCCGCAATGCGGATCGAGCAGCGCCAGCGGCAGTTCGTCCTGGTGTGTGGCCAAGCCTCTTTGCGAACAGAGCCACATCATCGGTTCGCGGAGCACGCCGATCTCGTCCGGCGCCGGAGCCTGTCGCATGGCGACCATCAGATCGAGGATGCCGGTTTGCAGTGCCTCGGCCAATTCTGCGGAGCGGCCGACGCGCAGTTCTATCCTGACGCGCGGATAGCTCGCGGCAAAGGCCCTGAGCAAATCCGGCAGCCCGCTGTCGGCGAAATCTTGTGTCGTGCCGATGGCCACGCGCCCATCGGCTCGCACGCCCTTGAGGGCCAGCCACGCTTCGCGATGCACAGCAAGGATGCGCCGCGCATGACCGACCAGATCCTCGCCCGCCGGCGTCAGGACGCGCCCTCTTCCCTGCTGCACCAGAAGTGGTTCGCCGACAATATCCTCAAGCCGCTGCATCTGCGTGGTCACCGCCGACGCCGAGCGCCCGACAAATGACGCCGCCTGCGCCAGCGAGCCGCTGTCGACGAAGGCGAGAAAGGTTTTGAGGAGGTCGGGGTCGAGCATAATTCGATAATATCAAAGTTTCTCCTGAAAACAATTCGATTTTTCATAATGCAAGAGCGATGGCAAAGATTTCTGACGGCGGAGAGACGCCGCGTAACCCGAGGAGAGATTATGCCGATCATCAATGTCAGCGTCACAGGCAAGCCCGATGCCGCTTTGTCCGCCGCCATCGCCAGGCAGGTGACCGAACTGACCGCCACGCATTTGCGCAAGGATGCGACGATCACAGCGGTGGCCATTTCCTACCATGACCCCGAGCACTGGTTCGCCGGCGGCAAGTCGTTGGCCGAGCATGACGCCAACAGTTTCTGGCTCGACATCAAGGTGGTCGACGGCACCAACACCAAGCTCGAGCTGGAGGCCTATCTCAAGGCGCTCTTCCTTGGCTTTGGCAGCCTGCTGGGCAAGGTGCATGAGGAGAGCTATGCCTTCGTGCATGAAGTCCCGGCCGCCGCCTATGGCTATGGTGGCAAGACACAGGAATTCCGCTTCATCAGCGGGAGGCTGAAGGCGGCGTGAGCCGCCCCCATCAATCCAGGCTCATGCCGCAGGCGCTTTCTCTGCCGCAAGGAAACATAGACACAGCACTTTTCATGGCCGGCCAGGCCAGTAATGCGAAGGTACCGCACCTCCGCATTGACGTTGAGCCCACTTCGTCTAGGTTCTCATCGAAGCGGTCGCGAAGAGCCGCGAGGTCAAGTCTGTTGGGAGAGACGCGGCATGATCCTGACACTGGCGCTGCTTGCGGGTCTCGTCGCGGCCTGGCTGCTGATCGGCGTGGTGGAAAAATTCCGCCTCGGCCTGCGCTTCACGCAGGCGCTGCTCTATGTGCCGTTCAAGCTCGCCTACCGGATTGCCGATGATCGTATCAAGATCGCCCGCAGAACAGCCGCCCCGGTCATTTACGTCATTTCGCACCAGTCGCGCCTCGAACCGGCGCTGATGCTGTCACTGCTGCCGGAAGACACACTGCACATCCTCGACGAGGTCTCGGCGCGATCGCCCTGGCTCGAACCATGGCGCGAGCTTGGCCGCACTATCGCTTTCAACGCTGAGCATGTCTTCGTCAGCCGCCGGCTGGTGCGGGTGCTGAAGGGCAAGGGCCGCCTTGCCGTCTATCTGCCGGATGCGGTCGAGCCTGACATCAAGACATTTCGCCTGTTTCGCGCCGTCACCCGCATCGCCATGCAGGCCGACGCCCGCATCGTGCCGATCTTCGTCGCCGGCGCGCGCACTCTGCCGGTATCGCTGACTGCGGAGGACAAGGCGCCCCGGCGCTGGTTTCCGCTCCTGTCGATCAGCGTGCTGGAGCCGATGACCATCGCCGAGCTGGTAGCGCGAAACCCTGATCAATCCTCGAACACCAATGCGCTGTTCGACCGTTTCGCCGAAGCCCGGCTTTTCGGCAGCGATCTTGACCGCGGCCTGTTCCTCGCCATGCGCGACGCCGCCGACCGAGTCGGCGCCTCGCATCCTATCGTCGAAGACGTGATCAGCGGCACGCTGAATTACAGAAAGCTGTTCATCGGCGCGCGGGTGCTGGGCCGCCGCTTCGAGGCGGTGACGGCGCCGAATGAAGCGGTTGGAGTGCTGCTGCCCAACGCCAACGGTGTCGTGCTGTCGCTCGTTGGCCTGTTGTCAGCGAGCCGGGTGGCGGCGATGATCAACTACACCGCAGGCCCGGCCAGCGTCACCGCCGCCGTGCGCACGGCGGAGATCCGCACCGTGGTCTCGTCGCGCGCCTTTGTCGACAAGGCCAGCCTCGCTGACATCGTCGCGGCGGTAGAAGAAGGCGGCGCCAGGCTGTTGTGGCTGGAGGATGTGCGGGAAAGCGTAACCGTGCTGGACAAGCTCGCCGCCGCCTTGCTGTGGCGCTGGCCGCTGCAGCCGCAGAATGCGGCCAAACCAGCGGTGATCCTGTTCACCTCAGGCTCGGAAGGCACGCCGAAGGCGGTGGTCCTGTCGCACAGAAATCTTCTCGCCAACGCCATGCAGGCTGAGGCCCGCATCACCATCTCGCCGGCCGACATCCTGCTCAACGTGCTGCCGGTGTTCCACTCGTTCGGGCTCACCGGCGGCACCATCCTGCCGCTGGTCACCGGCGTGAAACTGTTCCTCTATCCCTCGCCGCTGCACTACAAGCTGATCCCCGAGGTCGCACGCAAGGCAAGGCCGACGGTCATGTTCGGCACCGACACGTTCCTCGCCAACTATGCGCGCACCGCCAAGGACGGCGATTTCTCCAGCCTGCGCTTCATCGTCGCCGGCGCCGAAGCGGTGAAACCGGAGACGCGCCGCGTCTACCGGGAGCGCTTCCAGGCCGAGATCATCGAAGGTTTCGGGCTGACCGAGGCAGCGCCCGTCGTTGCCGTCAACACCGCCATCCACGGCCGCGACGGCACGGTCGGGCGACTGTTGCCGGCCATGCGCATGAAGCTCGAGCCGGTCGAGGGCATCAGCGGCGCCGGACGGTTATTGCTCAAGGGGCCGAATTTGATGATGGGCTACATGACCTCAGATCGGCCCGGGGAATTGCAGCCGCTCGACGGCTGGCACGATACCGGCGACATCGTTTCTGTTGACCGCGAGGGCTTCATTACCATTCGCGGCCGGGCCAAGCGCTTCGCCAAGATCGCCGGCGAGATGGTGTCGCTGGGCGCGGTCGAGATGCTGGTGCAGTCGCTGTGGCCGGAAGAGCACCACGCTGTGGTGGCGGTGCCGGACAAGCGCCGCGGCGAGCGTATCGTGCTGGTCACCACCGCCGATGACGCCGACCCCGATGAATTGCGCAAATTCGGCAGACAAGCCGGCGCCGCCGATCTGATGGTGCCGAACGACATCATCAAGGTCGAGGAAATCCCGGTGCTGGGCTCTGGCAAGACCGACTACGTCTCGACCCGCAAACTGGCGATTGACCGACTGGGACTCAGCGCGGCGGCCTAGCGCCTAAAGCGCGTCGCGTCTGGAGGGATTTATGCGACGCGCTTTAAGTTCTTGCTTGAATGCATCTCGTTGTCCCAAAACCGCTGCGCAGCTTCGGGTCAGGCCCGAGGGCATGCTTTTGGGCGACATGCATTACATTAGAGGACCACCACCGACAACAGCAGGATGAACCCGACCGCCATCATCAGCAGGCCCGGCCAGTTCTGCGACAGGCCGAGGAAACCGAGGCCGCGCCGCCGCGGCTCAAGTGTCGGGCCTGGCGTTGCAAGATTTGGCGTCGAGCGGTCCGGCGCCGCGCGAGCAGGCGCCGGATCGCTGAGCCGCCCACGCCAAAGGGCTGCGCCGGCCATATACACAACGCCAGCGACAATGAGCAACGCGCCAATGAGGACGACAGCCATTTCTCCTCACTCTTCTTTAAGCTCCTGCGCCTGGGACAGCAGCAAGGGCTGAAAGCGAGGCGTTCGCGACGTCGCTCGCCTCGCCCGCTGAGACAGAACGGTCAAGACGCCGGCAGGTTCCCGCTAGAGCGGGATGCGTCCGACTTGAACTAAACTAATTGAACTATCAGCGAATTGGCGACAGATCTGTCAGCCGAAGTCCGAAGGCGGCACCTTCTCGCCTTCGCGCTTGGCGCGCCTGGAATAGGCGCGGATGCTGAGCGGCAGGAAGAGCAGATAGCCGGCAACCGACGCCGTCAGCGTGTACCAGGGATAGGTCATCAACAGCAGGATGTAGAGGACGACACCGAGGATGATCGGCAGCACCTTGTCGCCCGGGACTTTCAGGCTTTTTCCGGAATAGACCGGCAGCCGGCTGACCAGCAGGAAGGCTATCAGAACGGTGAAACCGGCGGCGATGAATGCGGCTGGGCGGGACGGCTCCACACCAAGCCGCAGGAAGTACAGGTAAAGCGGCAGCATCACCAGCACGGCGCCCGCCGGCGCCGGCACGCCGACGAAATACTCGGTCTGCCACTGCGGGCGATCAGTTTCTTCGTCGAGCACGTTGTAGCGAGCGAGTCTCAGCCCGCAGGCGATGGTGAACAGCAGCGCGGCAATCCAGCCCGGCGAGCCGGCCTGGTCGAGCAGGAAGGCATAGAGCACCAGCGCGGGTGCTACGCCGAAATTGACGATGTCGGCCAGCGAATCCATCTGCGCGCCGAATTTGGACGTCGCCTTCAGCATGCGTGCCAGACGGCCGTCGATGCCGTCGAGGAAGGCGGCCAGCAGCACCATCACCACTGCCGGCTCGAAACGGCCTTCGAAGCCGAAGCGGATGCCCGAGAGGCCGGCGCAGATGGCGAGCACTGTGACAAGATTGGGCAGCACCATGCGCATCGGAATTTCACGGATGCGCGGGCCGCCGCTGCCATGCGCCTCGAATTTTTTGAACGGCGCGCCCACGGCTCAGGACACCCGCACGAGCGGCGTTGCGGCAACGCCGCCGAATTCGGCCAGTATGGTTTCACCGCCGACCGCAGTCTGGCCGACGGCGACACGCGGCGTTGCGGTCGACGGCAGGAACACATCGACGCGCGAGCCGAAGCGGATCAGCCCGAAGCGCTCGCCGATGCCGATCGTGCCGCCGGTCTCGGCCCAGCAGACGATGCGCCGCGCCACCAGGCCGGCGATCTGCACCGCGGCCACCGTGCCGTTGGGGCTGTCGATGACCAGGCCATTGCGCTCGTTGTCGGCACTCGCCTTGTCAAGTGCGGCGTTGAGGAACTGGCCGGGCCGATGCTCTATCCTTGTGATGCGGCCGCGCACCGGAGCCCGGTTCACGTGGCAGGAGAAGACGTCCATGAACACCGAGATGCGGGTCATCTCGCCGCCCCCGAGGCCAAGTTCGCGCGGTGGCACTGCCGGACCGACCGCCGTGATGATGCCGTCTGCCGGACTCACCACCAGCCGGTCGTCGACCGGCGTGACGCGCTCGGGATCGCGGAAGAAATAGACGCACCAGGCCGTCGCGATGAGGCAGACCCAGAACAGGATCGAAGAGAAATAGCCGAGGAAAAGCGTCACCGCTGCGAAGGCGGCGATAAACGGATAGCCTTCGCGATGGATCGGAACCAACGTTTTCTTGATCGTGTCGACGAGGTCCATGAAATGGAAACAGCCTAGTTTCAGGTCCGGCCTCAATAGCGGAAACACCCTGTGGCCGCAACGCGACAATGAGGGAACGCCGGATCCAGCGTTCTCGTCCGCATTAGCCGATCGCGGGCGTGGAAGGGTTCCAATGCGCCTGTCCAAAAAAGCATGACTGGTGTCGGGGCGAACCGGCCTCACGCGTCCTTGGAGATACGGGCCTTGTCAAAGCGCCCGCCGAACGAAAGCTGGAGGCAACAAAATGCTGTCACGGAAATCAGCAGCAAAGGAAGCGCGGGTCGTGATGAACGGTCTGGCGTTCGGCGAATCGCCGCGCTGGCATGACGGCAGGCTTTGGTTCTGCAACTGGGGAACCGGCCAGATCATCGCCGTCGATGCCGACGGCAACAGTGAGATCATGCTCACCGTGCCGGCCACCCTGCCCTATTCGGTCGACTGGCTGCCGGACGGTCGCCTGGTCGTCGTCTGCGGGCGTGAGGGGTTGGTGCTGCGGCAGGAAGCAGACGGGACGCTGGTCACCCACGCCGATCTGCGACACCTCTCAGGGAACGCCTGGAACGAGATCGTCGTCGACGGGCGCGGCAACATCTACGTCAATGGCGGTGGGCCAGCGCCGGTTCCCGGCAAGCATTTCGGCCCCGGCACCATCGTGCTGATTGCACCGGACGGGTCCGTGCGGCAGGTGGCGGACAAGATCGCCTTCGCCAATGGGATGGCGGTGTCGCCTGACAACAAGACGTTGATCGTCGCCGAGTCCCACGCCAACAGGCTGACCGCCTTCGACATCGCCGCCGATGGCGGCCTTGCCAACCGGCGGCGATGGGCCGACCTCGGCAACGGCTTTCCCGACGGCATCTGCCTCGATGCCGAAGGCGCCATCTGGTATGCCGACGTCCCCAACCGGCACTGCGTGCGGGTGCGCGAGGGCGGGGCGATGCTCGACAGCGTCGATGCCGATCGCGGCTGCTTTGCCTGCATGCTCGGCGGCGCCGACGGCAAGACGCTGTTCATCGTCGCCGCCGAATGGCGCGGCTTCGAGCACATGATCAGCGATGCGCGCACCGGCCAGGTGCTCAGCATCGAGGCTTCCGCGCCGGGCGCTGGCTGGCCGTAAGGGCTACGACACCTCGGAGGGGCGGCGGCGGACGACAACGCCGAACTCGTCGCGCTCGCGAGCAATGCGCAACCGCTCCTCGGCCTCGGTTGCCTCACGCTGGCGGTCCCACATCGACGCGTACAGGCCGGCCTTGCGCATCAAGGCGGCATGCGTGCCGCGCTCGGCAATCTGGCCGTCCTGCAGCACGATGATCTCGTCGGCCGAAATCACCGTCGACAGCCGGTGGGCGATGACGATGGTGGTGCGACCCTTGCTGACGAGGTCGAGCGCCGCCTGGATCTCCTGTTCGGTATGGCTGTCGAGAGCCGAGGTCGCCTCGTCGAGCATCAGGATCGGCGGCGCCTTCAAAATGGTGCGGGCGATTGCCACGCGCTGCTTCTCACCGCCGGACAGTTTCAGTCCGCGCTCCCCGACCATCGAACGGTAGCCGTCGGGCAGCCGCTCGATGAACGGCCCGATCTGGGCGAGTTCTGCCGCCTTGCGCACATCCTCCTCGCTGGCATCGACGCGGCCGTAGCGGATGTTGTAGGCGATGGTGTCGTTGAACAGCACGGTGTCCTGCGGCACCATGCCGATCGCCGCGCGCAAGCTCTCCTGAGTCACGTCGCGAATGTCCTGGCCGTCGATCAGGATCTTGCCGCCCTGGATGTCGTAAAAACGGAACAGCAGCCGCGAAATGGTCGACTTGCCGGCGCCCGATGGCCCGACAATGGCAACCGTCTTGCCGGCCGGCACTTCGAAGCTGACGCCTTTCAGGATCTTGCGGTTGGGATCGTAGGAAAACTGCACGTCGCGGAACTCGACCTTGCCGGAGCCGACGACCAGCGGCTTGGCACCCGGCTTGTCGACGATCTCCTGCGGCACATCGAGCAGATCGAACATCTGCTCGATGTCGGTCAGGCCCTGGCGGATTTCGCGATAGATGAAGCCGATGAAGTTGAGTGGCACCGAAAGCTGGATCAGCATGGCGTTGATGAAGACGAAGTCGCCAACCGTCTGCGTGCCGGCCTGCACCTCCAGCGCCGAAAGGCACATGACGATAACCGTGCCGAGACCGAAGATGACGCCCTGGCCGAAGTTCAGCCAGCCGAGCGAGGTCCATATCCGGGTGGCGGCGGTCTCGTAGCGCGCCATCGAACGGTCGAAGCGCTCGGCTTCCATGCCCTCGTTGTTGAAATACTTGACCGTTTCGAAATTGAGCAGCGAGTCGATCGCCTTGGTGCTGGCATCGGTGTCGCTGTCGTTCATGTCGCGGCGAATGACGATGCGCCAGTCGCTCGCCCTGATGGTGAACCAGATATAGAGGCAGACCGTCACCGCCACCACAGCCACGTACTTCCAGCCATAGGTGACCGCGAATATGCCGGCTGTCAGCGCGAATTCGAGGATGGTCGGCAAGGTGTTGAGCACGGTGAAGCGGACGATCGTCTCGATGCCCTTGGTGCCGCGCTCGATGATGCGCGACAGGCCGCCGGTGCGGCGTTCGAGATGGAAGCGCAGCGACAATTGATGCATGTGGACGAACGTGCGGAAGGCGAGCTGGCGCACCGCATATTGGCCGACGCGGGCAAACAGCGCGTCGCGCAGCTGGTTGAAACCGAGCTGCACCAGCCGCACGACATTGTAGGCGATGACCAGCATGACTGGCGCCAGCATGAAGGCCGGCAGCGGCGGCGCCGACTTGGCGTCACCAGCCAGCGCATCGGTCGCCCATTTGAAGAAGTAGGGACCGGCAACCAGCGTCAGCTTGGCGACGACCAGAAGCACGGTCGCCCACACCACCCGCGCCCGCAGGTCGGCACGGTCGGCCGGCCACATATAGGGCCAAAGATTGCGCAATGTGTTGAAGGTCGAGCCAGAATCGGCGGAGACGGTTTTTTCGGCCATTTTATCGCCTTTTCGTATTTCTTATTGCTTGACCATGATCTTTACCGAAAACCGGCTTCCACTTTTCGCTGACGCGGCCTTCGTTCGGGATGATGGCCTAGCGGCCGGAGCAGCACGAATTGACCAGCGCGGCCAGCGATGCAGAAATATCTTCGAGCGCATCGCTGTCGACTTCATAGCGCGAGCGTTGCCGATCCGGCTGGTAGCGGACGAGCCCGGCATCGACCAGTATCTTCAGGTGCTGCGAAACGGTGGACTGCGCCAGGTCGAGATGGTCGACGACCTCGCGGCAGCAGCAGGAGCGGCTGGCCGAAAGGTGCCGGAGAATTTCGATCCGGGCCGGATGCGAAAGCGCGGCGAGCTTCGCGGCGACGGTCTGGCTGTCGGCGAAGCCGCAGGTCTTTTCGGTCAAGGGAGCGTTCATCGTCTATCGGCGATAGACGATGAATTAACTTTCCGCAAGAGCCCGCTAGAGAAGAAAAGGATTTCTAGTTGGCCTTTGTCGGGGCCGTCGTCATCTGGTCGCCCATCGCCTTGAGGTTGGCGGCTTCGCCTTCCTGCGATTTTCCGGGGACCTTGAACACCTGCCCCGGCCAGATGCGATCGGGATTCCGGATCTGATCCTGATTGGCGAGGTAGATGGTCGAGTAGCGAACGCCTTGGCCGTAGACGCGCCGCGAAATCCGCCACAGCGTATCGCGGCGGCGAATGATAACGGCGCTGTCGGCGTGTTCGAGCTTCGGCGCCGCGGTCTCGGGCACTCCGGTCGGGGGCGTCGCAGCCGCCATATCGGCTGGCGCCTCGGCCGCGGGCGCCGCAGGCGTGGTTGCCGGCGCGGCCGGCTTTGCCTCGGCAGGCGCCACGGCGGCGATCGACTCGCCCGGCTCGCGCTCGAACGGCACGGCGGCACGGGCCACCACCTTGACCCCGTCGGCATCCAGCGCATCGACGTGGATCGTGTAGGTGCCGACCGGAATGTTGCGCGTCGCCTCGACCAGGAAATGGCCGTCGGGCGAAGTCTTCGCGTCGCCGAGCAAGATATCGTTGGCATAGGCGCGTACCTTGCGGCCGGGGTCGGCGAGCCCGGCGACGAAGATCTTGTTGCCGTCGATCTCGATCGCTTCGACGACGACCTTTGGCACTGCAGCTGGTGTCGCTGGTGCGGCCGGCCCGCCCGGAGCGGGCGCGGGGACGGCTTCGACGGTGGCCGGCGCCGTGGCAGCCGGTGCGGCTGGGGCTGGTGCTGCGGCAGCGGGGTCCTCGGCAGCGGAGTCCTCGGAAGCCGGGGCGGCCGCCTTGTCGCCGGCAGGCGGCGATTCAGGCTTTGTCTCGGGTGTAGGAACGGTGAGCAATTCGGAGGCCTTGCCCGGCTCCTCGATCATCGCCAGCACCTGGCCAGCAGGACTCTTGGGAATCGAGACGATAGCCGTCTGCGCCGAGGGGGTCACGACATTGCCGGTCATCGAGCGCAGCGCGATCGTGTAATCGCCGGGTTTCAGCGCATCGTCGAGAACGATGGCAAAAGCGCCATCGGCACCGGCGACCGTCGAGCCGAGAACCGTCGAACCGTTGAGAATCTCGACCTTGGCGTTGGGTGCGGCTTTGCCGGCGACGACAATAGAGCCCTTGATCTCGACCCGAACGATGTCGAAAGTCGGCGCAATCGCATCGGCCGTGGCCGGCGCTGCCGGTGCCATCGCACCAGCGGCAGGCGCCGGCGGCGGCGGTGCATCGGTCACTGGTTCGGCCGGCGTCTCCACCGGCGGCGTCAGCGATGCCACTTCCGCCGGCGGCGTGCGATTGAGATACGGATCGAGCGCGCCCGACACATAGGCGGTTCCCGCCGCGGCGACGGAGCCGCCGACGACGAACAAAAACGCCTTCAAAGGATTAATTGCCATATTTCCCTGCCCTTAGCCACCTAATGCGGTCTAGCCTGTTTTGCCCAAGGCGACAAGAACAAGGGGGACCGACAGGAAAAAGGGCCGACACGAGTAAACGGGGCCGACAAGAAAAAACCCGCCCGGGCTTGACCGCGAATAAAGACCCAATCACCAATCATCTCATGAACACGATTCGATCCATCTGCGTCTATTGCGGCTCGTCGCCGGGCCGCGATGTAACCTATGCCAAGGCCGGACACCTGCTTGGGCGTTCGATCGCCAAGTCCGGCCTGCGTCTGATCTATGGCGGCGGCACCAGGGGCATCATGGGAGCCGTCGCCGAGGGCGCAATGCGGGCCGGCGGCAAGGTGACGGGGATCATTCCGCGCTTCCTGATCAACAGGGAGGCCACCGAAACCGCGCTTGACCGGCTTGACGAGCTCGTCATCACCGAAAACATGCACGAACGCAAACATACGATGTTCGAGAAATCCGACGCGTTTGTGGCGCTTCCGGGCGGCATCGGCACTGTCGAGGAAATCATCGAGATCATGACCTGGGGCCAGCTCGGCCATCATCGCAAGCCGATCGTCTTCGGCAACGTTGGAGGATTCTGGGACCCGATGCTGGCGCTGCTCGACCATATGATGGCCGAAGGCTTCATCCATACCGCGCAGCGGGTCAGGCCGCTGGTGGTCGACGATCCGGAAGCGATCGTCGCTGCCATCATGGTCGCGGGATCGTCGGTCGACGCACCGACCGAAGGCGTGCAGTCGGTGATCGACAAGCTTTAGGGGGTAGAGGAGTATGTAGTGCATGCCGCGCTTATGAGGCGCTGCCCTACTGCCCTACTGCCCTACTGCCCTACTGCCCTACTGCCCTACTGCCCTACTGCCCTACTGCCCTACTGCCCTACTGACCCGCCAGATGATATTGCCGACATCGTCGGCGACGAGCAGTGCGCCGCTCTGATCGATAGCAACGCCGACCGGACGGCCCATCGCCCTGCCGTCACGCCCGACGAAGCCAGCGAGCACATCTTTCGGGGGACCGCTCGGTTTACCACCGCGGAACGGCACGAAAATCACCTTGTAACCGCTGAGCACACTTCTGTTCCACGAGCCGTGCTGACCAACGAACGCGCCGTTGCCGTAGGCTGGGCCGAGCGACGCCCCTTTGGAGAAGGTCAGTCCCAGCGAGGCGGTATGGGAACCCAGCGCGTAGTCGGGCTTGACCGCCCTAGCCACGAGACCGGGGCGCTGCGGCTTGACGCGTTCGTCGACGTTCTGTCCGAAATAGCTGTAGGGCCAGCCGTAAAAAGCGCCGTCACGAACCGAGGTCATATAGTCCGGCACAAGATCGTCGCCGATCTCGTCACGCTCGTTCACGGCGACCCAAAGCTTGCCGGTTTCAGGGTTCCAGGAGAGCCCGTTCGGGTTGCGCAGCCCTGACGCGAAGACCCGGGTATGGCGGGTCGACCGGTCCACTTCAAGGACGGCGGCGCGGTTCTTCTCCGCGGCCATGCCGTTTTCTCCAACGTTACTGTTGGAGCCGACGGTGACATAGAGCTTGCGTCCATCCGGACTTGCGATCACATCCTTGGTCCAATGATGGTTGAGATCTCCGGCCGGTAAGTCGACGATCTTTTCCGGCGGCGTTGTGGCTCGGGTCTGGCCATTGGAGTAGGGGAAAGCGACAAGCGCGTCGGTGTTCGCTACATAGAGAATGCCTTTGGACAGCGTCATACCAAAGGGAGAATTGAGGCCTTCTGCGAACGTCCTGCGCACATCCGCAATGCCGTCGCCATTGGTGTCGCGCAGGAGCGTGATGCGGTTGGCGCTTTTGGTCGCGGCCCCGGCGCGCTTCATAGCCAGGTCCATAAAGACCTTTCTAAGGCTGAAGCCTTCGTCATGCTTGGCAGGGGCATTGGTTTCGGCAACCAGCACGTCCCCGTTCGGAAGCACGTGCAGCCAGCGCGGATGGTCGAGGCCGGTGGCGTAGGGGTTCACCGTCAGCCCGTTCGCCGGGGTCGGCATATCACCTTTCTGCCAGCCTTTCGCCTCGGCGATGTTGACGGTCGGGATCAGCGTCGGTCTTGGTTTCGGTAAGGTTGGCTTGGGGCCATAGCCGGTTATTGCCCCCGTTTTCTGCGCCGAAAAGCCAGCGCAGCCCGCAATGACGGCTCCCAATACCGCTATGAGTAGGCTTCGTGGGAAGCCGGCATGCATCGGACGTCCTCCGCATGGATTGCGTCGTGCCCTTTACGCAAACGCGAGAGAACGACGTATTATTCCAAACTGGCTCCAAACAACGGCGTTGGTACGCCGCCTCGGATGACCGTCAAAACAGTCACACGAAAACGGTTCGCCCGTGCTAATAATCACAGTCTAGATCGCCACCACGCGGCGTATTCGAGAGACTGGCGGCGCGATCATGAACATCCCTCTCAATCCAGACGGTAGCGATCTGTCGCCTTACCTGCCGGACGAGCACGGGCTGTTCTTCGTCTATCACTTCACCGCCGAAGGCGCGAGAACCAAAGACGCGACCGCCACACACTGGACCTGGCGCAGCTACCAGCTTTCCGACATGCGCGCCCGCCACGAGATCGCCACCGAGCCGGCTTTGCCGCCGCCGGTGCGCGATGCCTTCCTGTCGGCCGGCCATGGCTGCCATATCGACCTCGAGGGCGACTGGCTGTACGGCGATTTGCCGGACCTGCGCCACGACTATTCGGCGGAGGCGCGCGGGCTTGGCCATTTCCGCTTCGCCTTCAACCACACGATGCTGATCGGCGGCCGCAAGCAACCGCTGCAATCGGTCGAAAAGATCCGCAAGGCGATCGACAACGGATCGCGAAAGTTCCGCTCTCCGGCCGAACTGATCGAGGCTGTCATGGGCCAGTCGCTCGACGGCATGACGACGGAACTCGCTGGCCTTGGCGACACGCTCGATGGCATCGAGGACCGCATCGTCTGCGATGCATGGCACAATGAGCGGCAGGCGCTGGTCGATGCGCGCCGGCAACTGGTGGTGATCCATCGGCAGATGGCGACGCTGACCAGCCTGTTCCGCCATCTCGACCATTCGCATCGCAATGACCTGCCGGACGCGATCAACGACATGGCGGCACGGCTTTCGCACCGCGCCCATACGTTGCATCATGACGGCGAGCAATTGCAGGCCCGCGCCCGGCTCTTGCAGGACGAGCTGATGGCCAAGCTGACGACGCAGTCGAACCAGTTGCTTTACATGCTGTCGGTGATGACCGCGGTGCTGTTGCCGATGACGATCGTCTCAGGCCTGTTCGGCATGAATGTCGGCGGGCTGCCGCTGGTCGATACGCCGGTGGGCTTTTGGGTGGCGTCGGCGATATCGCTCGCCGTCGCGGTGGTCGTCTATCTGTTCGTTAGGCGGCTGGGGCGCGGGATGTAGCGGCAACCGTTACAAGGTCGCGCGAAAATCCTCGATGACAGTGCCGGCAGCGCGCGCCTCCGCTTCGTGGTTCGGCTCGCGCCACTCCTCGGCAAGGGCTGCCGTGTACCATTCGCGCATCGCCGGCAGAGCCAGCAATCGCGCCGGATAGGTGGCAGCTACGCCCTCGAAGGACAGTCCGTAGGACTGAACCCTAAACGCCACCGGGGCAAAGAAGGCGTCAACGGCAGTGAAGTGATCGCCAGCCAGGAACGGTCCGCCGAAGTGGCGAAGCCCGTCGTCCCAGAGATCGCCGAGGCGAAAAAGGTCGTGCTTCAGCGCATCCGACATCGGCACCGGCGCGACGCGGACACCGCAGTTCATCGGACAGGAGCCGCGCAAGGCGGTGAAGCTCGAATGCATTTCGGCCGCTGCCGACCGCGCCCAGGCTCGCGCCTTCGGCTCGGCAGGCCAGACGCCAGCGTGGCGCTCGGCCAGGTATTCGGTGATGGCGAGCGAATCCCAAACTGCCCAGCCGTCGTCAATCAGGCACGGCACGAGGCCACTGGGCGAGAACGGCCGGTAGAGGCTCCAACTCGATCCGGTCGGAAACGGTGTCAGCCGCTCCTCGAAGGCGACGTCCAATGTCCGCATCAGCACCCATGGCCGCAGCGACCACGAGGAATAGTTCTTGTTTGCTATGTGCAGAACGTACATCGAAAATCCTCGCTCTAACGCATTGCCGGCCGGATCTCGCGGCCGCGGAACATCGACCAGGAATAGACCGCCAGCGCCGCCCAGATCAGGCCGAAGGCGATGGCCTGGGTGCTGCCGAAGGGTTCGCCGAAAATCAGCACGGCGATCAGGAACACAATGGTCGGCGCGATATACTGCATGATGCCGATGGTGGAGAGACGCAGCAGCTTTGCCCCGAAGCCAAACAGCAGCAGCGGTATGGCGGTGACCGGGCCGCAGCCGATCAGCAGTGCGGTATCGTTCAGGGAACTGGAGACGAAATGGTCCTGCCCGGTGACGATGAGGAAGATGATGTAGCCGAGGGCCGGCACCGACAGCAAAAGCACTTCAAGCAAGAAACCCTGGCTGGGACCGATCGGCAGCGTCTTGCGGAAGAAGGCGTAAGCGGCGAAGGAAAACGCCAGCACCAGCGACACCCAGGGCAGCTTGCCGGCGTCGATCGTCAGCACCGCGACCGCGATGGCCGCCAGCACCACCGCCGCGATTTGCAGCCGGTCGAGCCGTTCGCTGAGCAGCAGCGCGCCGACGACGACGCTGACAAGCGGGTTGATGTAGTAGCCAAGCGCAGTCTCGATGGTACGGTCGACCGCGATCGCCCAGACATAGATGCCCCAGTTGACCGAAATCAGCGCCGCCGTCAGCGCCGCCATGGAAATGATGCGCGGCGAACGCAACGCCGCTTTGAAATCCGCCGTGCGGCCGGCCCAGATCAAAACGGCCGCCGCGATCGGCACCGACCAGACGATGCGGTGCGCGATGACTTCGGCCAGCGGCAGATGTGCGACCGCCTTCATATAGAAGGGCAGCAACCCCCACAGGAGATAGGCGCCCAGCGCCAGCAGGAATCCACGCCGGGCCTTTGAGTCTGCTTCGAGCTGAATTGCATCCATGGCCATGGCCCAACGCTATGCGCCAGCCACCGGGTCAAGACCATCGCAAAGTTCTGATGGATCAATGGACTTTCGCTGATGGTTCAATCTACTCCGCCGCGACCAGCCCGGCCATCTCGCGGTTCTTCATCAGCTTGTAGACGATCGAATCCATCAGCGCCTGGAATGAAGCGTCGATGATGTTTTCTGAGACGCCGACCGTCCACCAGCGGGCGCCGGTCGCATCGTGCGATTCGATCAGCACGCGCGTGATCGCCTCGGTGCCGCCATTGAGGATACGCACCTTGAAGTCGGCAAGCTCGAGGTCAGCGATCTCGTTCTGGAATTTTCCGAGATCCTTGCGCAACGCGATGTCGAGCGCATTGACCGGACCGTGCCCTTCCGCCACCGACATCTTCTCCTCGCCATCGACCAGCACCTTGACGATCGCCTCTGAGACCGTCTTCAGCTGGCCATTGGCGTCGAACCGGCGCTCGACCATGCAGCGGAACGAGGTGACGCTGAAGAATTCCGGCAGGCCGTGCAGCATCTTGCGCGCCAGCAGCTCGAAGCTGGCATCGGCGCCTTCATAGGCATAGCCCTCGGCCTCGCGCTCCTTGACCACTGATATCAGCGCGTCGAGCCGGTGGTCGTCCTTCGGCATTTCTATGCCGCGCCGTTTCAACTCGGCGAGGAAATTGGCCTTGCCGCCCTGGTCCGAGACCATGACCCGGCGGCGGTTGCCGACCGCTTCCGGCGGCACATGCTCGTAGGTGGCCGGCTCCTTGGCCAGCGCCGAGGCATGGATGCCGGCCTTGGTGGCGAAGGCGGAAGCGCCGACATAGGGCGCCTGCGCTTCCGGCGCGCGGTTCAGCAATTCGTCGAAGGCGCGGGACAGGCGCGATATGCCGGCCAACGCTTCGGCCGAGATGCCTGTCTCGAAGCGGCTGGAAAAGGCCGGCTTCAGCGCCAGCGTCGGCACCATCGAGATCAGATTGGCGTTGCCGCAGCGCTCGCCGATGCCGTTCAGCGTGCCCTGGACCTGGCGCACGCCGGCCTCGACGGCGGCCAGCGAATTTGCCACCGCCTGGCTGGTGTCGTCATGGGCATGGATGCCGAGATGGTCGCCCGGTATGCCTGCCTCGATGATCTTCTCGACGATGGCGCGCACTTCCGACGGCTGCGTGCCGCCATTGGTGTCGCACAGCACCACCCAGCGCGCGCCGGCGTCGTAAGCGGTCCTGGCGCAAGCCAGCGCATAATCGGGATTGGCCTTGAAGCCGTCGAAGAAATGCTCGCAGTCGACCAGTGCTTCCTTCCCGGCAGCAACCGCCGCCTCGACCGACGCCTTGATCGCCTCGAGGTTTTCTTCGTTGGTGCAGCCCAGCGCGACGCGGACATGGTAGTCCCAGCTCTTGGCGACAAAGCAGATGGCGTCCGACTTCGACTGGACCAGTGCGGCAAGGCCTGGATCGTTCGAGGTCGACACCCCTGCCCGCTTGGTCATGCCGAAGGCGACGAATTTGGCGGTTGCCGTGCGGTGCTTGGCAAAGAAGGCGGTGTCGGTCGGGTTGGCACCGGGATAGCCGCCTTCGATATAGTCGACGCCGAACGCGTCAAGCAGCCCGGCAATTGCGATCTTGTCCTCGACCGAAAAGTCGATGCCTGGCGTCTGCTGGCCATCGCGCAGTGTGGTGTCGAAGAGATAGAGGCGCTCGCGGCCCATGATCATTTCCCCGCAAACTTATCCGTCGCCCGGATCAGCCGGTCGAGGATGCCCGGCTCCGAATAGGCATGGCCGGCGCCCTCGACCAAGTGGAAGTCCGCCTTCGGCCACGCCTTGTGCAGCGCCCAGGCGTAGCGCGCCGGGCACGGCATGTCGTAGCGGCCATGGACGATGGTGCCGGGGATGTCCTTCAACTTGAAGGCATCACGCAGCAGCTGCCCTTCCTCAAGCCAGCCAGCATGGACGAAATAATGGTTCTCGATGCGGGCGAAGGCGACGGCGTAATCGTCTTCGCCAAACCGGCTGCTGGTTTCCGGAGCGGGCAACAGCGTGATCGTCTCGCCTTCCCACAGGCTCCAGGCGCGGGCGGCCTCGACCTGCGCCTTGCGGTCGCTGCCGACCAGCCGCTTGCGATAGGCGGCCATCATGTCGCCGCGCTCGCCCTCGGGGATCGGCGCCAGGAAGCGCTCCCATTTGTCGGGGAACATTTCCGAGACGCCGAACTGGTAATACCATTCGAGCTCCGCGCGCGTCAGCGTGTAGATGCCGCGCACGACCAGTTCGCTGACCCGCTCGGGATGCGTCTCGGCATAGGCCAGCGCCAGCGTCGACCCCCACGAGCCGCCGAACACCAGCCATTTGTCGAAGCCGCACATGTCGCGCAGGCGCTCGATGTCGGCGACCAGATGCCAGGTGGTGTTGGCCTCGAGCGAGGCGTTGGGCGTCGACTTCCCGCAGCCGCGCTGGTCGAACAGGATGACATCGTAAAGCTTCGGATCGAACAGCCGTCGGTGCTTTGGGGAAATGGTGCCGCCCGGTCCGCCATGCAGGAACACGGCCGGCTTGGCGCCCCTGGTGCCGGAACGCTCCCAATAGACCTGATGGCCATCGCCGACATCGAGCATGCCTGAGTCGAAGGCCTCGATCTCCGGATAGAGGCTGCGCAGGTCATTGCTCATAATTTCAGGCCCTGTTGCGGCCAATTGGCCGTCTCGTGATCCGGATGCTGGAAGGAGATGATCGATTCCTGCCTTGTGTAGTAGTCAGGATCGTCATGGACCGGCGCGTCGAAGATCTTCTCCACCCAAGGCAGCCGGGCGGCGTAGTTGACCTGGATCTGCGGTGAGAGGTCGGAGCGATCGTCAAATGCGCCGATGGCGATCTCGAGCCCGCCAGGCTGCCTGTAGGTCAACGGCGTGCCGCAGCGGCTGCAAAAGCCGCGATCGATGTTGACCGACGACTGGAAATAGCTCGGCTCCTCGCGCACCCATTCGACACCGTCCTTCGGCACCGTCACCAGCGCGCCGAAGAAGGAACCGAACTGTTTCTGGCACATGCGGCAATGGCAGATGGAAGGGCGTCCAAGCGCCCCACGAATGCGGAAACGCACGGCGCCGCACTGGCAGCCGCCGGTTCGAACGGTTTCGGTCATGATCTTTCCTCCGGCGGCCATTGATCGGTGTCGTGGTCGGGGTGCTGGTAAGAAACGAGATCGGCGAGATAGGAGGACGACGAAACATCGGCCATCGTGTCCTCGCCAGGCAGTTCGTGGATGTGATCGACATAGGGGAGTTTTGCTTCGGTGCCCCACTGGATGGTCGGCGCGATCTCCTCCGCATGGTCGAAGGCCGCGATGGCGAGTGCGATGCCGTCGGGCGCCTCGAAAGTCAGCGGCGTGCCGCAATCGGCGCAAAAACCGCGCCAGGCGGCGTTGGAGGAACGAAAGCGTTTGGGCGCGCCGCGCGTCCAGTCGAGTTTTGCGCCACGCACCGACACCAGCGGCAGGTAGAAATTGCCGCTTGCTTTCTGGCACATGCGACAATGACAGACGGAGGCGTCGCCCAGCGCGCCTTCGACACGGAAACGCACGGCGCCGCACTGGCAGCCGCCTGTGTAGACCGGTCTGTTATCCAGGCTCATCACTTCACTCCGGGGCATGGCAGACGGCTTCGACATTGTTGCCGTCGGGGTCGAAGACAAAGGCGCCATAGTAGTTCGCGTGATAGTGCGGACGAAGGCCCGGCCCACCATTATCCCTGCCGCCGGCGGCGATGGCGGCGGCGTGGAAGGCATCGACTTCAGCGCGGCTGCGCGCGGTGAAGGCGACATGCTGGCGGTCCTTCGGCTTGTCCTTGCCTCGATGCAGCCAGAACACCGGCCGGTCGCGGCCATAGCCGCCGACCATGGCGCCACCGGTGTATTCCTGCGGCACCATGTAGAGCAGCGAGGCACCGAGCGGCGCCATCGCCCTGTCGTAGAAAGCTTTCGACACGTCGAAATCGGAAACGGTGATGCCAAGATGGTCGATCATGGAACTACCTCCCTTGCTGTTTCGCCGGCCGGCATTTCGGCAGCGGCCAGAACGGCCTCGATGACGATGTGCTGGCAGACGTTGTCGATGTCGCGAATGACGTCGTCGTTCCAGAAACGCAGGATGGTCCAGCCGCTGGCCTTCAAGTAGGCGCTTCGTGCCACGTCACGCTCGACGTTTTCGGGATCCGCGTGCTGGCTGCCGTCAACCTCGACGATCAAGTTGTGTGTCGGACAGGCAAAATCAACAATGTACGGTCCGATCGGCACCTGCCGGCGAAAGCCAAGCCCCATCAATCGATGTGCGCGAAGCTCGTTCCAAAGTTTCAACTCGGCGTCGGTCATCACATGACGCATGGATTTTGCATTCTTGCGCTGGCGCGATGGAACGAGGTCGTGACCCATTAGGCACCCTCGTCTTCGTGATTGGCGAAAGCATCGATGATGGCCGATCTCCCCCCTTGCGGGGGAGATGCCCGGCAGGGCAGAGGGGGGTGCTGTCCCTCCAGCCTATCAACCGATCGCAGCCACGCCCTCGGGCTGGTTTCCGGTTGCGAATGGGAGACATCGAATGTTGGCGATCCTTCCCACCCCCCTCTGTCCTGCCGGACATCTCCCCCGCAAGGGGGGAGATCGGCCGTCGCCGGCGCTTTCGCCAACCGTCCGCCAACCCCTCTCATCGCTTTACCTCCCACGACGTCACGCGCTCGCCGGTGGCGGGGTCCTTGCCGTCCTTCAGTTGCACGCCCTGCGCCAAAAGCTCGTCGCGAATGCGGTCGGCCTGGGCCCAGTTCTTGGCGGCGATCAGTTCCAGGCGCCTGGCGATGGCCCTGGCGATGGCATCTTCATCGACCTTGGCCGGCGCAACTTCAAAGCCGAGGAACGACAGTGCCGCCTTCAGCGAAGCGGCAGCATCGTTGCCCGCGGCGGCGTTGCCGCCACCGGCAGCATTGGAATCCACAGCCTCGCCGGCCAGTTGCGTCAGCACCTGGAACGCGGAATAGGTTGCGAGATCGTCCGACAAGGCTTCCACCACTTCGACCGGCAATTGCTTGGCCGCCGCCGGTGCCAGGTCCGCCGCCCGCTTCCATTTGCGCAGTGTATTTTCCGCCTCTTCCAGCTTGCGCACGGAAAAGTCGATCGGCTCGCGATAATGCGTCATCAGCATCGCCAGCCTGAGCACCTCGCCCGGCCACTTGCGGCCGCCAAAGGTCTCCGTCTCCAGCAACTCGTTGATCGAGTAGAAGTTGCCCAGGCTCTTGGACATCTTCTGCCCCTCGACCTGCAGGAAGCCGTTGTGCATCCACACTTTTGCCATCACATCGGTGCCGTGGGCGCAGCGCGACTGTGCAATTTCATTCTCGTGGTGCGGGAAGATCAGGTCGAGCCCGCCGCCATGAATGTCGAAGACCTCGCCGAGATAGGCGGCCGACATCGCCGAGCACTCGATGTGCCAGCCCGGCCGGCCCCTGCCCCACTGGCTGTCCCAGCCCGGCTCTTCCGGCGAGGACAGCTTCCACAGCACGAAATCGCCAGGGCTCTTCTTGTGCGCATCGACGGCAACGCGAGCGCCGGCCTGCTGCTCGTCGAGATTGCGTTTCGACAATTGGCCGTAGTCCGGCATCGAAGCTGTGTCGAACAGAACTTCGCCTGCCGCAACATAGGCATGGCCGCGTTCGATCAAGCGTTGAATCAAGGAGATCATGTCGACTTTGCCATCTGCGCGCGGCTCGACGAATTCAGTGGCGCACGGCTCGACCGTAGGTTGCAGGCAGCCGAGCGTCGCCACATCCTTGTGGAACTGGTCAGCGGTCTTTTCGGTGACCCGCCGGATCGCCTCGTTCAGCGACAGCTTTCCCGAGGCAATCTCAGTGCCGAAATCGCGCAGTGCGCGGTCGTTGATCTTGTCGTCGACATCCGTGATGTTGCGCACATAGGTGACGTGCGCTTGCCCGTAGAGATGGCGCAGCAGACGAAACAGCACGTCGAAGACGATCACCGGCCGCGCGTTGCCGATATGGGCAAAGTCGTAGACCGTCGGGCCGCAGACATACATGCGCACATTGCGCGGATCGATCGGGAAGAAATCCTCCTTAGTCCGCGTCAGCGTGTTGTAGAGGCGCAGGCCCTTCGATGCGTCAGACATTCGTGCCTTCCCGGTGCGTTACTTTTTGGTTGGGGCCACTTGCGCCGAGACGCAAATCAGCCACCAGCCTGCTGGCCGGGGCGTTTGTCCACTCTAGAAGGAAGATAGGCGAAAACGTCCGGACCAGCGCGAAGCTAGCCAATAATGCAGATGCCACAAATGGCGAAAGACGTTCTCATGAGCGGCTTTATCGCCTCAGCCAGTGTTGCCGTCAAGTCGCAACTTACGGCAAAAGAGCCGCTGGATCACAGGTAATGACGCGGCGAAACATTTTATTAAACATCTCGGCACAGTCATGAAACATTCACCGGCTAGATCAGCAGATGTCACGATTTGGTCGGATTCGACCAGCAAACGCGGACACGAAGACGTTACCAGGGAAGAGAAAAATGCCTCGAGCCAAGCACGACTCCAGCAGCGCCAAGCAACCGGCGCTCGCCAGCCAATACCGGGCGATCGGCCCGGCCGCGATCGTCGCCGCCCTTCTCCACACAGCGAAGAAGAAGAAGCCGGTGCAGAAGATCACCTCGCCGCGCGCTGCCTGATGTGACGTGCGGCCGGCGGGTTCGCCAGGAAATGGCAGCGCCGGCAATGAAGGCGCTGAAGCGCCCCAGAAAATAGCAGCTACTGCTGGAACAAGCTCATCTGACTGTCGTCGGCGCCCGGCTTCCGGCGCCTGGCCTTCTCGAACTCCGGCCACCTTTCCTGAATCTCCGGCCCGGTGTTGGCGACCTTGTTGACGAGGTCGGAAACCGGGACGGCCTCGAAAAAATCGAGTTGTGCCGGTCTGAGCAGGTCGGCCACGTCGCGCGGCTCGCGCGTGCGGCAATCCAGCCAGCGGGCGAAATCCTGCGGATCTATCACCACCGGCATGCGGTCGTGGATATGGGCAATGTCGGCATTGGCGTTGACGGTCAGGATGGCGCCGGTGTCCATCTCCGAGCCGCCCGGCTCGGCATAGGTCTCGATCAGTCCGGCGAAGGCGACAAGCCCGCCTTGCTTCGGCCGCACCCAATAGGGCTGTCCCCGCTTGCCGCCTGATTGACGCCATTCGTAGAAGCCGGAAGCCGGCACCAAAGCGCGGCGATGGCGCATGGCGGCGCGAAACGAGGCCTTTTGCGCTGCTCCCTCCGCGCGCGCGTTGAACAGTAACGGAAACTCACGCGTGTCCTTCACCCACGCCGGGATCAACCCCCAGCGCACCAGCATCGGCTGCCGGTCTTGCAGGTTCGAGTCTGGCAGGTTCGAGCCTGGCGCTCGCGGCAAGCCTGCAATCGCCATCAGCACCGGCTGCGTCGGTGCGATGTTGTAGCGGGGCGGGAAATCCTCCAGTTCTGGCAGACCGAGAAAAGCGGCGGACCGGTCCGGCGTGGCGGTCAAGGCGAAGCGTCCGCACATAAGCTGAAACTCGTTGGATTGGTCGGATGTGAAGGTGGCGATGGAACCGGCGTTGCGCAACCGCTAATGCTTGCTCTCGCCGACCGGTCCACAACCGGCTGCGGCAAATGGCGATCGGAGATCCATGGACGAGATGCGCAAAATACTCCCGGCTGTATCGGTCGCCATTGTCCGCGGCGACACGGTGCTGCTGGTCAAGCGGGCGCGGCAGCCTTCGCAAGGATTCTACGCGTTTCCAGGCGGCAAGGTCGAGGCCGGCGAAACGCTGGAACAAGCCGCGCAGCGCGAATTGCTGGAGGAAACCGGGTTGCATGCGCACAACTACCGCCGCCTTCGGGAAATCCACATCGACGGCGGCAGCGACGGGCACCCGGTCGACTATCTGCTGACGGTATTCGGCGCCACCTATGCCGGCGGCGAGCCCGTGGCCAGCGACGACGCCGAGACCGCCGCCTTTTATACACTCAGTGAAATGACGGCGCTGCCGATTGCCGCTTCGGTGTTTGCCGTTGCCGACGAATTGCTCAGGAATACAGGCGCGTAACCTCCAAATCGCCTTGCAGGCGACAAATTGTTTGGCCACATAGATTTATGATCCGCGCATCGGTTTTCCTTGCAGCTTGCCTCGCCGCCAGTACGGCAATCGGGGCGCGGCCGGCCATGGCCGCCGAGTCGCCGTTCGAGCCGGGGCTGATGCGGCTGGCCGAGGTGCTTGGGTCGCTGCATTTCCTGCGTAACCTGTGCGGCGAGAAGGGCGACCAATGGCGGGTCGAGATGGAGAAGCTGATTGCTTCGGAAAACCCGAACCCGGAGCGGCGCGCCCGCTTCATCGCCAGCTTCAACCGCGGCTACCGCTCCTTTGGCGGCACCTACACACAGTGTACCGCCTCGGCGACCGAAGCCATCAGCCGCTACATGAAGGAAGGCGAGACGCTGTCGCGCGACATCGCCTCGCGCTACGGCAACTGAGCCTGGCTCCCCCTGCTTGTGTCCCGGCCCGCTTGTGTCTGGAGGCGTCTTGGTGCAATTGTTGTGTTGCACTTCTGCAACGGTGTTAACAAAACATTACGGCGCGGATGTGGAATTAACTCAAACTGAAGGTTTTCATCCCGCTCGCCGGCCTAATCGGCTAAGTTTTGAATCGGATCGAACGCAGGTTTGCAAAACGTGACGAACCCTTGTCGAAACGACCCCAAAAATGTCGTATTTACAAGTACTTACTTAACCTGCGAGTAAAAGGGACAGCCCAAGCCTGATCCGCATCCGGCGGATCGCCGCTTGAGAAGGGTGGACATCGCAATGGAACATGGCGTCAACGACATCGACGCGCTGGTCAGGGAAGAAAAGCGCCTGACTGCAGTGGAAAGCCACAGCGAGGCCTGGGCGGAAGGGCTTTCGGCCGGAATCGAGACGGAAATCATCGCCGAGGCGGCCCTCGAAACCGCGTTCGGCGAGATGCTGCGCGCCAATGGCGAGACCTCGGCCCTTGCCTTGCTCGACCGCATGCGTGAAAAGGTGATAGCTGGGGCCTTCGAGCCGGGACGGCTGCGGCACTGACTGGCATCAGGCTCTTCAATGACGGCGTGCCGCTTGGGCGTCATGCCCCTGGCACCTGGGCGGGCCTGGGCACCTGTAAGGGCTCGGGCAGCTGGACGGAATCATGGAGAGGCAGGCGGTGAATTTTTCGACGTCAGGCCAGCCGCGTGGCTTGGCCCTCAGCATCCAGCTTGCCGCTTTTTGCGCCGCGTTTCCGCTGGCGCTTTGCCTCGCAATCAGCCCCGCCTATGCTTTGAGTGAAATCAAGCGCGAGGACCTGCCCTCGCCAGTCACGCCGCCCGCCGACGACGACATGTCGCCGCCCGGAACCGCGGTGCCGACGCCCGGCCCGCTCGGCGCGACGCCGCCTGCGGCCAGCCAACCGACGCCGCCCGACGAACGGCAACAGGTCGAACCGGGCGGACCAACTGACGATGGCGGCACAGCCAATCCGCAAGCCGACCCGGATGAACCCTTGCCCGAGGTCGTCTACGATCTCGGCAAGCTGCCGGAGCCGGTCAGGCGCATGCACGATCTGATTATCGGGGCCTGCAAAAGCGGCGACATCGAAAAACTCCGGCCGCTGATCGGCCAGGGCGATGCGATGACCCAATTGTCGCTGAGCGAGATCGAAGGCGACCCGATCACCTTCCTGAAAGGGCTTTCGGGTGACACGGAAGGCCAGGAAATCCTCGCCATCCTGGAAGAGGTGCTCAGTGCCGGCTATGTCCATGTCGATGTCGGCACGCCGCAGGAGCTCTATGTCTGGCCATATTTCTTCGCGCTGCCGCTGGACAAGCTCGACGCCAGGCAGCGGGTCGAGCTGTTCAAGATCGTCACCGCCGGCGACTATGACAGCATGAAGCAGTTCGGCGCCTACATCTTCTACCGCGTCGGCATCACCCCGGATGGACAGTGGACGTTCTTCGTCGCCGGAGACTGAGCGGCATAGCCTCTCCTACCTCAAGCCCGCCCAGAGCATCGGAGCGAATGCCGGTTTTGGGAAAATCCGATGCTCAAACAGAAGATAAGCGGCGGGACGATGCGATTTGAAAGTCCGCCGCTCTATACCGCCAGCGCCTCGGAAAACTCCACCGCACTGCCCTGTCCGGGGGTGACGATCTCGCCTTCCCACATTACGCGCCGGCCGCGCACGATCGTGCCGACCGGCCAGCCGGTGACTTGCCGGCCGTCGTAGGGCGTCCAGCCGGCCTTCGAGCCTGCCTGCGCATTGGTGATGGTCTCGCGGCGCTTCAGGTCGACGATCGTGAAATCGGCGTCGTAGCCGGCGGCGATGCGGCCTTTCCTGGCCGTGCCGAAGATACGCTGCGGGCCGTGGCTGGACAGGTCGACGAAACGCTGCAACGTCAGCCGGCCGGCATTGACGTGATCGAGCATGATCGGCACCAGCGTCTGCACGCCGGTCATGCCCGACGGCGAGGCCGGGTAGGGTTTCGCCTTCTCGGCCAGCGTGTGCGGGGCGTGGTCGGAACCCAGCACATCGACAATGCCTTGCACAATGCCGCGCCAGATGCCGTCGCGGTGGCGCGATGCGCGCACCGGCGGGTTCATCTGGATCAGCGTGCCAAGCTGCGCATAATCGCCCGCGCTCAGCGTCAGATGATGCGGCGTCGCCTCGCAGGTCGCGACGTCCTTGTGCTGTTCGAGGAAGACAATCTCCTCGGCGGTCGAGATGTGCAGCACGTGGATGCGGGCGCGAACCTGGCGCGCAATGCGCACCAGGCGCTCGGTGCAGCGTAAGGCGGCGATCTCGTCGCGCCACACAGGATGCGAGGCCGGGTCGCCCTCGATGCGTTCGCCGAGCCGCTCGCGCAGCCGGAATTCGTCCTCGGAATGGAAGGCCGCACGGCGGCGCGTATTCCTCAGGATCGAGGCAACGCTTTCATCGTCCTCGACCAAAAGGTCACCGGTCGACGAGCCCATGAACACTTTTATGCCGGCAGCACCGGGTAGCCGCTCAAGGTCGCCGGCGTCCTTTGCGTTCTCGCGGGTGCCACCGACCCAGAAGGCAAAGTCGCAATGCATGCGGCCGGTGGCACGCCGAACCTTGTCGGCAAGCGCTGCTTCGCTGGTGGTCAGCGGGTTGGTGTTGGGCATCTCGAAGACGGCGGTGACGCCGCCCAGCGCCGCTGCCCGCGAACCTGTCTCCAGATCTTCCTTGTGCTCCAGCCCCGGCTCGCGGAAATGCACCTGGCTGTCGACGACGCCCGGCAGGATGTGCAGGCCGCGACAGTCGACCGTTTCGCCAGCGGAAGCCTGGCCGAGATCGCCGATAGCGGCGATGCGCCCGCCGTTGATGCCGATGTCGCGCCGGCCTTCGCCGTCGTGGTTGACCACCGTGCCGCCTGTCAGGATGAGGTCGTAGGTCGTGGCCATGCTGATCCGGTCTCTTGCGGGGGGAGTGCCAGCGGCTTACGTAATGGCCGACCGTTTTGCAAGATCAGGTTGTTTTCCGCCCATGCCCTTTGCCCAGTTGAAAGACCGCGCGCTCGTTTCCGTCTCAGGCCCGGATGCCGAGAGTTTTTTGCAGAACATTCTGACCACCGACCTCGACGCGCTGGCTGCCGGCCAGGCAAAGCCGGGCGCTTTGCTGACGCCGCAAGGCAAGATTCTGTTTGACTTCCTGATCTCCCGCGCTGGCGAGAATTTGTTCCGCCTCGAATGCCGATCCGATATATCAGACGATTTCATACGCCGGCTGATGCTCTACAAATTGCGCGCCAAGGTCGAGATCGCCAAGGCAGATCAGGGACTTGTCGCTGTTGTTTGGGGGGATGATTCAACTGCTTCGCAGTTTGATTCAACGCCGGTTGCCGATGCACGGTTCCGCGACGCAGTCGTCAATCGCTTTTATGGCGCCGCTGCCGCCGGCGGCGACCCGGCCGCATGGCAAGCTCTGCGCATCGCCCACGGGATTGCCGAAAGTGGCAGCGACTATCAGCTCGGCGACGCCTTCCCGCATGATGTGCTGCTCGACGAGATCGGCGGCGTCGGCTTCAGGAAGGGTTGCTATGTCGGCCAGGAGGTGGTTTCGCGGATGCAGCATCGCGGCACCGTCAGACGGCGGGTGCTGATCGTTTCGGCCGAACGGCCCCTCCCCGCTCCCGGCACAGATTTGACAGTTGCAGGGCGACCGGTCGGCACGCTTGGCACGGCCGCCGGCACGGCGGGCCTCGCCATAGCCCGCATCGACCGCGTTAAGGCAGCGCTCGAAGCCGGCCAGCCGATCATGGCGGATGACGTCCCGGTGTCGCTCACCATCCCGGCCTGGGCGAAATTCATCTTCCCGCAGGAACCCGTCGGCGCGGAGGAGGCCTGATGGCGGCCGACCGTCCCGGCGCGCCGCCGCGCGCCTGGCAGCGCATGCTGTCGGGCCGGCGGCTCGATCTGCTCGACCCCTCGCCGCTCGACATCGAAATTTCGGACATCGCCCATGGGCTTGCCCGCGTCGCCCGCTGGAATGGCCAAACCATCGGCGATCACGCCTTTTCCGTCGCCCAGCATTCGCTGCTGGTCGAGGCGCTTTTCGGCGAGCTGGTGCCGGACGCCCCAGCCGATGCGCGGCTGGCGGCTTTGCTGCACGACGCTCCGGAATATGTCATCGGCGACATGATCTCACCGTTCAAATCGGTGATGGGCGGCAGCTACAAGGAGTGCGAGCTGAGGCTGCAGCGTGCCATCCATCTGCGCTTTTTGCTGCCGGTCGAACCGGTTGCGGGCCTGCGCAAGGAGATCAAGCGCGCCGACCAGATCGCCGCCTATTTCGAGGCGACGCTGCTTGCCGGTTTTTCGACCGCCGAGGCGACCGAATTCTTCGGCCGGCCGCGCGGCTTCAATGCCGACCGCTTCGATTTCACCCCGCGTTCGGTGACCTGGGCGCAAAACGCGTTTCTCAAACGGTATGCGGCAATCGAGAAATCGCGGCGCCAAACAGTGCAGCCGGCCGACTGAAAAACGCTGAGGGATACAGCGCCGTGTTCGGGCGGGGAGCCGAAGGTGTGAGCCTGCCGCGACGAATAGAAGGCTGGGACGTCGATCGGATAGAACCCCTGCTACCGTCCCTGTCGGTCGAGCCGCTCCAGGAACCACTGCGTCAGCCGCACCCAGACCTCATCTTTTTCGCCAGAGTCCTCCCAGCCATGGTCGAGGTTGGGATTGTCGTTGACCTCTATGACGAAGACACCGTCCTTGGTCTCTTTGAGGTCGACGCCGTAGAGGCCATCGCCGATGCAGCGCGCCGCCCTCACCGCCGTCTCGACGACATGGGCCGGCGCCTCCTTCAAGGTGAAGGTCTTGATGCCGCCTTGGTCGGGCTTGCCGTTGGCCTTGTGGTTGACGATCTGCCAGTGCTTCTTGGCCATCAGGTAGTGCACGGCAAACAGAGGCTGGCCGCCGAGCACGCCGACGCGCCAGTCATATTGGGTCGGAATGAATTTCTGTGCGATCAGGAGATCGGAATCCTCCAGCCATTCGGTGGCAAGCGTCTTCAGCTCCTCAAAGGTAGCGCATTTCTTGACTCCGCGTGAAAACGACGAGTCCGGGATTTTCAGAACCAGCGGAAAGCCCAGCGTCTGCGCCGCCACTTCAAGGTCGGAGATGCCGGCGATCATCACCGTCGGCGGAACCGGCACCTTGTTGTAGGTCATCAGCTCGTTGAGATAGACCTTGTTGGTGCAGCGGATCATCGACAGCGGATCGTCGATGACCGGCATGCCTTCCTGCTGGGCGCGGCGCGCGAAGCGGTAGGTGTGATTGGAGATCGAAGTCGTCTCGCGGATGAACAGCGCGTCGTAGTTGGCGAGCTTGGCCAGATCCTTTTTGGTGATCGGCTCGATTTCGACGCCCATCTTCTCGGCGATCTTGGCCCAATAGCGTAGCGACGAGATCTCCGATGGCGGCAACTCCTCATGCGGATCGACCAGCGTGGCGAAGGTGTAGCGCGCCGGCGTGCGGCCCTTGGTGTCACGCCACTCGCGGCTGGTGTAGGTCTCGAGGCTTTGAAGAAAGCGCTTTTCTTCCTCCTCGGTCATCCTGGCCAGCGGATGGAAGCCGATCTTGCGGATCGAGGCCCATTCAGCGCTGTCCGTGATGTGGACTTCCAACGCCGGCGCCCGGAACCAGTCGAACAAAAGCTTGGCGAAGCGATCCCATATCCTCGACGAGCCGATGCCGAAGAAGATGCAGACTTTTTGCGGAAAGGCTCCGCCCAGATCCTTGCGGCATTTGTTGAGCGCGAGTTCCAGCTCGGGCAGCGCATGCTCGTAGAGCTTGCGCTCGGACAGGTCGATCATCGTCTCGACCGTCGGAATGACCTTGTGACCGCGCGAACCGGCGAGCAGCGAGGCATAGTAGCCGCGGCTTTGGTAGCCGTAATTGTTCGACAGGTTGATGACTTTCGGCCGCTGGCCGCGAAATAGCGCTGGATGCGCGAGATAGTCGCGATTGGTGATGATCTTGTGCGGAGTCGCCACCTGATCGAGATCGTTCTGCCGGCCGGTAAGGATGACCCAGGTCATTGTCTTCAGCGCTTTCCGAGGATTATGGCGGCACGCAATCCATCGCGGCCGAATTGCGCCATGTTCATGAAGATGCCGTAAGGCACCGGAATGTTGGCGGCATCAAGGATGGTCTCCTGTCTCTCGTCTTCGACCCAGGGATCGTGGATCAGGATATGGTCACCATCGTCGCCGATGGCCAGCACCCAGTGCGGAACCTTCTTGCCGAACATAAGGAAGCCGCTGATCAGGACCAACACCAGTTTTCCTTCTGCGATTGCGGTGCGGATATCGTCGATGGCGAATGGACGGTAATTCACCGGGATGCCGTAACGTTCCGCGCGCCGGCGAAAGTCGACCTGCGCCAGTTCCATCACGCGCCGCTTGTCTTGGCTGCGCACCGACTGCAGGAACAGCGCACCATGGAAGGAGACATATATCTCGGCAGAGAGCCCGCTTTCGTGGCCGGCAACGGCGAGGCCGAACGGCTCGCAGCCGCCCGGCCCCGACATCATGAAAACGGTGGTCGACTCGCGCCACAAACGGATTTCCATCACCGGGTCGGGCACGAAGCCGGCATCGAAATTGGCCATCGCCATCATCAGGCAGCACGGGCCGCAGGTGAATTCGCAGGTCTGCTGGTAGAACGGCACCCTGGTGGCGACCGGAATGTCGCCGCGCAGGGTCTTTTCGTAGCGCAGCGCCGTGGCGCCGTCCTCGTAATAGCCCGGTTCGCGGCCGATCTTGCGGTAGCCGCTCTGCTCGTAAATGCGGATGGCTCGGCTGTTGTCCTCGCGCACCTCGAGACGCAGCATCATGCGGTTGTGCTCGAAGGCGGCTTCCTCGGCCCGGTCAAGCAGCATGCGGCCAATGCCGAGCCCGCCGAAAAGCGGACCGGTGGCAATGGAATAGAGCCGCGCGACTCCGCTGCCCTTGCGAAACAGCACGACCGCATAGCCGGCGATGCGGCCGTCGTTTTCGGCAACCAGCATCTCGGCGGTCTCGCGTTCGATCAACTGACGAAAGGAACGGCGGGAAATGCGGTCGCCAGAGAAAACAGCTTTTTCGATCGCCGCGAGGTCATCGACGTCGGACGCGCGGGCCGTGCGAATCTCGGCAGGCATGCGGGCTTGGAAAACCTCGATTGGATTCTTGGAAAGGCCTGGTCAGAAGTGTCGACAACACAGCCGAAGCGCCAGCATCCGTCAAGCGCTATCGCACCTCGATTCGGGCTGAATTGTGACAGTTTCGGCGGCGCATGACCCCCAAAAAATCGAAATCGATTTTCGAAAAGGATGATGCGCAAATTAAAGTGATACAGCGTCCTTTGCGTGTCCAAAGACGCGGCGCTGTAGACGCAAGCTTTGAAAAACAGCGCAGCTCAGCTGGCAAGCCCGGCGACAAGCTGGCTGTAGGCGCTCTTCGCCACTGCAGTCAGCTGCGCGCGCGGCAGCGAGCCGACGACGGCGCAGCCATAGCCCTTGTCCAACCAGTAGATCGCCTCGGGGCCGTCTTCTTCCGATCCATAAGTGCCCTTGGTCTTCTCGGCCGATTCCGCTGTGACGAACAGCGAGATGCGCTCGCCCTTGGCGTCCTCATAAAGCAACATCGCGGCCTTGCTCTCGCCAGCGGGCAGCAGCCGACCGCCGACGAGCTGGAATCCTTGCGCCGCCAGATCCGGTGCGACCAGCTTCAGGCCGACCCTATTGGACAGCCAGGTCTGCAGATGATCCTTGTCGCTGGCCGGCACTTCCACAGCATGCCGCTGCTCGGCGGCATAGAGGACATGGGCTGCGATCGCCTGCTCGACGAGTTGGTCCTCGGCCGGATCTTCCACACCGAGATGGTCGATGCCGGCGACATAACCGCCAACACCGCCGATGGCCAGCATCGCCGCTGCGGCAGCCGCCCGCCACCAGCGCGAGCTCGATGCCGCCGTCTTGACCGGCGCCTCGCCGAACACGATATTTTGCAACCGCGCCGGCACCGGCTCGTCGACCACGCCGGCGAAGGCGGCGCGCAGTGCTGCGCGGTCGGCGACATAGCGGACGCTCCTCGCCTTCATTTCAGGATTGGCCTCGAGCCAGGCATCATAAGCCACGCGCTCGTCAACCGGCAGCTCGTCATCGAGGGCCATATGGATGTCGCGTTCGGAAAAGTCGCGCCGGGTCATTTCTCGACGATCCTTATCGCCCGGCGACGCGCGGCATCATCCAGCAACCCGCGCAACTCGTCACGCCCGCGCGCGATGCGCGACATCAGCGTGCCGGCCGGGACGCCGAGGATATTGGCGGCCTCGGCATAGGAAAAGCCTTCGATGGCGACCATGACCAGTGCTGCGCGCCGATCGGGGCTGATCGCCTGCAACGCGTCGATGATCTCGCGCGAGGCGATGCTCTCCACCTGCTCAGCGGGCGCTGCCTGCGCCTCGCGCGCTTCCAGCGGCAGGATCGCTGCTTCGCCGCGCCGGTTCACCTTGCGCATCTGGTCGATGAACAAATGATGCATGATCGTAAACAGCCACCTCCTGGGGCTTTCTCCAGTCTGCCAATTGTCGAGCCGCACAAGCGCCCGTTCGAGACAGTCCTGAACGAGATCGTCGGCGGAATCGCGATCGCGCAGCAGCGAGCGCGCATAACGGCGCAGGCGTGGTATCTCGCCCAGGATTGCTGCCTTCTTGTCGTCCATGACCGCTGGTTCTGAGGTCGCCTTTGTTCATCCGATTGAACGCGCCTTCACGGCGCGGCGCAAGCGGCCAACGCGAAGCGGTCCGCCGCCCGGCCACCCAAGCAACAAGATAACGCTGGCGCGGACTGGTTTATTCCCGGTGGGATTGAGAGGGAAGGCAGAGTCGTGGCATGTGCCGGAAAGCGCAGCGATCTACAATCGAGCCGTCGAGTTCCTTCGCATCCCCCAGCGCTGCGGAATCCCACGCCGTATTGGCACTCACAGTTGAACCGCCCGGATCGGGCTCGCCAACGTCAGTCTTCCCATGCCTCGTGCGGTGAATGCCTTCATGTCGAAGTTGGGGTCGGATGGCCCCAACGCGGCACACTTCTCCTGCCACACCGCAATCCTGTCACGCAAAGGCTTGCGGGCGTGGTTACGCTCAAGTTCATGCAAGAGTGCAATCCGCACTGCTTCCGTTTTACTGGCAGCGTTGATCTCGCACTGCAATTTTGCGGCCAGCGCACCCACTTCTTTGTCGCGAATATAGAGAGGCACTTTTGAATATCTCCTGCTGAACGTTCAAACTATTCCATTTTATTGGACATTCAAACAGACGATCCCTTAGGTTCCTCTCGCCGCTCTTGTCAGCAGTCGCTGATAAAACAGGCCGATGCCGATCAGCACTGCGCCAAGGCCGATGAAGGACAGCGCCCTCAGCACGCCTTCCAGTTCCGACATGTCGAAGAGGAACACCTTCAACACGGCGACCGAGATCAGGGCGGCCGACGCAACGCGCAGCACCTGCGACTTCAGCCAGACGCCGGCGGTTAGCAGCGCCACGCCGATGATCAGCCACAGCGCGGAATAGGTGTAGGTCTCGAGCTGGCCGAGGCCACTCCACAGGCCGATGAACTCGCCCTTGAACAGCCGCCGCACCGATAGCGTCGCATAGACGAAGGCGAGCAGCGCCGCCACCAGCGCCAGCATCGGGGCATACCATTTCGGCCGCTTGTCGCGGGCGTAGAGCGCGAGCCCCCCGGCAGCGAGGGCCGGCAAGAGATAGGCGAGGAACAGCAGGTTGAACACCGGGATCCGGCCAGTCGATTCGTCGGTAAACAGCGGGTTCAGCGCCACAAAATGCTGGATGACGATGAAGGCGACCGAGACGACGCCCGCGGCAAGCGAACCATAGCGCAGCACCAAGCTTGGCGAGCGCATGTCGATGGCGACCAGGATTGCGCCGGCGCCGATGGCGATCAAAGTGTAGATCGCCTGCTCGGCGAGCGTCGCAGCACCCATGTCGATGACGCCGCCATGCATGGCATGGCGCACCAATATGGCAACCGTGAGCACTGCAAACAGTGCTGCGCCCGCTTCCATGGCGAGGCGTGGCCGGCCATTTGTGGTGCGGGCGAGTTGCCAGGCGGCGAAGCCGAAGGCAAGCGCCGGCACGCCGTAGCCCGGCAGCAGCCAGTTGAACACCGGCGTCCTCGACAGGAATTCAGCGCCGACGATTGTCGGATCGAAGGCAATGCGGCCGAGCACCGCGATGACCGCAGCGACCGAAATCCAGCCGAGCACCGGATAGGCGCGCCAGCGGGTGGCCAGCGCCGGCACGATGGCCGCGGCACCCAGAAGCATGGTCGTCCAGCCGGACCCAAAGGCCATGTAGAGCATCAGCAAGGCAGCGACTGCTGCCCCGCCAAGCGCGAACGAGACGGCCGCACCGCCCTGCAGCGGCGGCTGTTCACCGCGCGCAATCCACTCGCCGCCGGTGGCGAAGACCCCCACCAGAATGGCTGCAACCGCCGCGTAGACAAGATCGCGGTCGAGATTGCCGAAGGTGAACCAGAGCGCCAACAGAGTGACCAGCGGTGCGACAACACCCCATGCCGCCCATGAGGCGGCGCGGATGTGAGCCGATGCAGCAAATTTGCGCGCTGCCCAGAAGCCGGCTGCGATGAACACAAGTCCGAGAAAGATGCCGATCCTGAGCATCAGCGTGTCGGCAACTGCCGCCGGCAGGCCATCGACGCCGAGAGCGCCACCCGAAAAGTATGAAACGACAGAGGTTGGCGGAATGATGCCGAGATAGACCAGAACCGTCGCCAGCCCTGCGGCGTGCAGAAGCGCCAGCGCCAGCGGCCGGTAGAGCGCTACCGCGACCAGAGCTGCGATAAGGGCTGCACCCGGCAGAGCATCGCCGGCAGCGTATGCGGGGTCGACGAACAGCGCCATCGCCGCAAGGCCGACGAAGAAGCCAGGCGCGACCGATGGCCAGTCGAAGCCCCTGGCGGGTTCTGCTTCGCCACCGCGACGGCCGAGCCAGACGAGGGCGAGCACCGCCAGGGTCACCGCATTGATAAAGAGGACGACAGGCAGGTTGGTGCCCGGCGCATCGGTCATGTAAAGAATGGTCCAGAGGCCGGTGCCGACGAACGCTGCCGCCATCAGCAATTTCCAGTCGCGCAGGCGGGCGATCACACCGGTAGCGGCGAGCACAATCGCCAAATAGCCGAACAGCGCCCAAGGATTCGGTGCCTGCGAGGCGACCAACATGGGCGTCACCACCGCGCCGAGCAGGCCGACGCCGGCCAGCGCCTGGCCATGGACGAGGGCTGCTGCGATCGTCGCCACACCGATGGCGCCGAGCAGCGTGAAGGCGAGCGCCGGCCCGATGAAGCCGTAGACGCCCTGCGCGGCATAAACCGTGCCGAAAAGGATGAAAGCACCGGCCGCCGTCAGGATCGCCGGAATATAGGCGCCGGCGACGCCCTGCACCGGAACCTTGAAGCCGGTACGGCGGATGAACTCGCCGACGGCAACCAGCACCAGCCCGAGCATTGCTGCCATGCTCAGCCGCACGCCGGGACCGAAAATGCCGGCCTCGATAGTGTAGCGGATCAGAAACAGCCCGCCCAGCGCCAGCGCGATGCCGCCGACCCAGACCGCCCAGCGGGTGCCGAGCGCCGTTTCAATGTCGGGTTTTTGGGCCGCTTTCGCCGTCGCTGCGGCCGGTGGCGCAGGTGCAGATCCAGCCGGCGCCGCTTCGCCCCCAGCCCACGGTCCGGATGCGGCCTCCCCGGCTTCAACTTCTATGGACGGCTTTTCCTCAGCTTCGCCCGCCGCTGGCGGGGCAATGTCGGTCACGGCTGCAACTGCCGCGTCTGCCGGCATGCTGTCGTTTGCGGCCTGTTCTACCGGCTTGGGCTGCGGCGGGCCAACATGGACGCCCGAAAGCACGAGGCTGCGCAGCGCGCCAATTTCGCGCTCGATCAGGCCGATGCGGCTCTGCTGGCGCGAGATAATGACGAACAGCGCGATGATCGCGACGAGGCCGATCAGGCTTTCGAACATGGCGGTTCCCCCAAACCAAGCCAGTAGTGACCGACAAATACGGCGGCCAGACGGCCAGCCGAGTCAGCCCGCCGCCCAGATTGGCGGCCGGAAGATCGAGCACGTTTCGGTGCCGAAAGCCAGCGGCAGCGCCTTGTGTTTGTTGTCGATAATGCGCTGGAGCAATTCCAGGCCGGTATATTCAGCGATGCCGAGGCGGAGCGGCGACACCCGGCCGGGATAGAGTTCCGCTTCACTCATGTAACGGTCTCTCCCCCGATCACCTTGTGCAGCGCATGGTGCTTGCGTAGGGCGGCGAGGAAGCCGGTGCGGGCGCCGGGCGCCTCGATCCCGCGCGGCTCGTAGACATGGCGGGCAAAAAAGAAGCCGGTCAGCCGGAAGGCGTCCTCGATCGCCGCCGGATCGGCGTGCAGCCCGGAGCCGCGCTGCAGGAATGCGGGGAGCACCAGCATCTTGTCGCGCCATGGCGCGCCGGCCTGGCGCGACACGGCGCGCCCGGACTTCGGCGAGACATAGGCAAGGTCCTGCCTGGCGCCGGTCGCGGCACACTGGCTGAGATCGAGGCCGAAGCCGAGTTCGTCGAGAATCAGCAATTCGAAGCGCGCCACCAACTCGCCGGCGGCGTCCGCATCGTCGAGATGGGCGATCATCACGGCCAGCGTCTCGTAGAGGCCGTCATGCGCGTCGCGCTCGGGCAGCAGGCGCAGATGCGCCGCCATGGTCTGCAGCCCATAGATGGCGACGGCGCTGTCCATGAGCCGGGCGGCGTTCATCTCGATCGCCTCGGCCTGGAAGGTGCCCAGATGCTCGTCGAGTCGCGCCCGCCACAACAGGTCGACGCGGTTGCCGGGCTGCAGAACCGGCTGCTGCTTGCGCGAGCGGCCGCCGCGCACAAGGCCGAGGTGGCGGCCGTGCGCACGCGTCATGACCTCAAGAATGGCGCTGGTTTCGCCATGCTTGCGGGTGCCGAGAATAATTCCCTCGTCGCGCCATTCCATGAACGCAGCTTGTCACCGCTTCGGTGGCGAAATCAAGTTTTTCAGGCGCTGTGTCGGTGCCCTCCGCGGCGGTCCGCGCTGAGGTGATCGGCAAGCACTTCATCGATCACGCGTCGCGACTTTTCAACCTCAATTGGATTGATGTCTATATGGCCGGCGACCGTAATCAGCGCTTTCCATAGCGTCCAGCCACGGCCCCGCGCCCAGGTAGCCTCATCGGCCTGAAGACCGGCGCGAAACACCTCTCGGCTTTTCCCTTTGAAGAGCGTCCACGCAATCGCCAAGTCGCACGAGGGATCGCCCACGCCCGAAGTCCCGAAGTCGATCACCGCGCTCAAAGCACCTTGCCTGACCAACAGGTTTCCCCAACTGACGTCGCCGTGGAACCAGACGGGCGCGCCGTGCCATGTCGCGGCAAGCGCTGCTTCCCACACCGCACTCGCGGCGACCGTATCGATCCTGCCATCGAGCGCTGCAATTGCTTGCCGGGTCTCACCGTCATAGACGCTCAGTGGTCCGCCGCGAAAAAAATTGTGCTGCCCTGGCGCCGGTCCACCGGCGGGATCGATCCGTTGCAGGGCGACCAGGAACTGGGCCAGGCCGGCCGCGAATTGCGGCAGGCTGGCAATACGCTCCAGCGTCGCCGTCTCGCCTTCGATCCAGCGGTAGACGGACCAGTGCCAGGGATAGTCGTCGGCCGGGGCTCCCATCGCCAGCGGGACAGCGACAGGCAGCGGCAGCAGAGGCGCAAGCCTTGGCAGCCAGCGATGTTCCTTTTCGACCTGCAAGGCATAGGCGGCCGCACTCGGCAGCCTCACCAGCATGTGGTCTCCGAGATGAAAGGTCCTGTTGTCCCATCCGCCTGATGCAACCGGCCGGACAGCAAGATCCTTCCATCGGGGAAATTGCGTGGCGACCAACCGGCTCACGAGGGCTGTATCGATAGTGACTTCTTGTTCGAGCATGATCTTTCCGAAAACCGGCTCCCACTTTTCGGGAACATGCTCTAATGCGGAAAATCCAGCCCCATCTCGCGATAGCGCTCGGGGTCGTCGCCCCAGTTCTCGCGCACCTTGACGAACAGGAAAAGATGCACCTTCTGTTCGAGGATACCGGATATCTCCATGCGTGCCGCCTGGCCGATGGCACGGATCGTCTCGCCCTTGTGGCCGAGCACGATCTTCTTCTGGCTGTCACGCTCGACATAGATGGTCTGGTCGATGCGCACCGAGCCGTCCTTCTTCTCTTCCCATTTCTCGGTCTCGATATGGGAGGAATAGGGCAGTTCCTGATGCAGCCTGAGATAGAGCTTTTCGCGGGTGATCTCGGCCGCCAGCTGACGCATCGGCAGGTCGGAGATCTGGTCTTCCGGGTAATACCAGGGGCCGGCAGGCAGGGTTTCCGAGAGATAGTCGAGCACGTCCTTGCAGCCCGACCCGGTTAGCGCCGAGACCATGAAGGTGCGCTTGAACGGCACTCTTTCATTCGCTGCCGCGGACAGGGCCAGCAGCGCCTCGGGCTTGACCCGGTCGACCTTGTTGAGGATCAGCACCATCGGCTGGCGGACAACCTTCAGCCGTTCGAGGATCGCGTCGGCGTCGCCCCTGATGCCGCGCTCGGCGTCGATCAGCAGCAGCACGATGTCGGCGTCCTTGGCGCTGCCCCAGGCGGTCGTCACCATCGCCGTGTCCAACCGCCGCTTCGGCTTGAAGATGCCCGGCGTGTCGACGAAGACGATCTGTGCGTTGTTGTGGATGGCGATGCCGCGCACGATGGCGCGCGTCGTCTGCACCTTGTGGGTGACGATCGACACCTTGGCGCCGACCAGTTGGTTGACCAGCGTCGATTTCCCCGCATTGGGCGCGCCGATCAGCGCGACGAAGCCGGAATGCGTGGTGGCGGCTTCTGTTGCCGGCGGGACGTCTTCGGTGGCGGTCATGCCGCGCTCCCCTTATTTAGCCAGACGCCTTCGCGCAACAGCAGCGCAGTCGCGGCGGTTTGCTCGGCCTCGCGCTTGGAGCGCCCGCTGCCGGTCGCCGGCGGATAGGCGCCGACCTTGACGGTGACGGTGAACAGCGGATCGTGGTCCGGTCCCTCGCGGCTGTCAATTATGTAGACCGGCACGGCGCCTGCCGCCTGATGCGCCCACTCCTGCAACTCGGTCTTGGCATCGCGGCGGGCGGCGCCGATGGCCTGCGAGCGCGGCCGCCAGTATTTGTGGATGAAGGCGCGGGCCGCCTCCAGCCCGCCGTCGAGATAGAGCACGGCGATCAGCGATTCCAGCGCATCAGCCCGCAGATTGACGCGTTTGCGCCCGTCCAGGCCGCGTACGTCCGAGCCGGCACGGATCAACTCCGGCAGGCCGATCTCCTCGGCGATGTCCGCCAGCACCTCGGCATTGACCAGCGCGTTGAGCCGGAGCGACAGCTCACCTTCGGCAGCGTCAGGATACGCCGCCAGCAGCATGTCGGCGACGACCAGGCCGAGGACGCGGTCGCCCAGGAATTCGAAACGCTCATAGTCGATGCCGGCATGGCTGCTGCGGGCGCTGGCATGGGTCAGCGCGCGCTGCAAGCGCTGGCGGTCGGCAAAGGCGTGGCCGGTGCGCTCCATGAGCGCTTCGGCGAGCGCGTCGACGGTCAGCCGTTTTGTCGCCACCATGACCTATCTGACGAAATGGAGCAGGCGCGACGCGCGCATCTGCGACGGCCATTTCCAGATTTCGAGCGGGCTGGCGCTGCCACCGATCGAGAAGAAGATGAGGTTGGCGCGACCGACCAGGTTCTCGTCGGGCACGAAACCGACGGTGAAGCGGCTGTCCGAGGAATTGTCTCTGTTGTCGCCCATCATGAAATAGTGGCCGGGCGGCACGTCGAATTCCTGGGTGTTGTCACCGATCGAGTTGGGTATCAGGTCGAGCGTGTCAAAGCTGACGCCATTCGGCAATGTCTCGCGATAGACGTCGACCGGCCCGCTCTCCTCGGTGATGTCGCGATTGTCGATCTGCCCGACCTTCTGGCGCTGCACGCCGACGCCGTTGATGAAGAGCTGGCCATCCTTGACCTGGATCTTGTCGCCCGGCAGGCCGACGACGCGCTTGATGTAGTCGACGGAGGGGTCCGGCGGGAACTTGAACACCGCCACGTCGCCGCGCTTCGGCTCGGCGCCCCAGATGCGGCCCGAAAACAGGTCCGGCCCGAACGGCAGCGAATAGCGCGAGAAGCCATAGGACCATTTGGTGACGAAGAGATAGTCGCCCTCGAGCAAGGTCGGCCGCATCGACCCGGACGGGATAGAGAAGGGCTGGAAAAGAAGCGTGCGGATGACCAAAGCGAGCAACAGCGCCTGGACGATGACGCTGACGGTTTCGCCAAGCCCGCCGGATTTCTTCTGGGATTTTTCAGCCACGCTCATGTCGTCCTCGATTATGCGTTGGTTGGTATAGAGTCTCGGCGCGCGCTGGGCAACGTCATGCCGGTGGTCAGATGCGATCAATATGGCGCTTATTCGACGGGCATCGCCTCGATTATCACAAAGGCTTGAGCAAGCGGAAAATCATCGGTGATGGTGAGGTGGATCGCCGCTCTGTGCCCTTCAGGCAGGATCTTGTCCAACTGCGCCGCCGCCCCGCCGGTCAACGCCATGGTCGGCTTGCCGCTGGCCAGATTGACGACACCCATGTCGCGCCAGAACACCCCTTGCGCCATACCGGTGCCCAGCGCCTTGGCGCAGGCCTCCTTGGCAGCAAAACGCTTGGCATAAGAGGCGGCGCGGGCGCCGCGGTTTTCGGAGCGGGCCTGTTCGACCTCGGTGTAGATACGCTGGATGAAGCGCTGGCCATGGCGCTGCAGCGATTTTTCGATGCGTCTGATATCGATCAGGTCGCTGCCGATGCCAATGATCATTGGGCGGGAACTTCCCGTCCGGCCGTTCCAGCTCTGTTCATCAGGCGCATGGAGCGCGAGAAAGAGCGGCGTGGCCATACATGGAGACGCACCCGGTCGAGAAGACCATCAGGCTTGCGGCGTCGAAAAAGCACTCTGTCCCTGTCCTGATCCAATACGCCGGCCCGGCCACCCGCACGCCGGAAGGCAATCAAGGCTTCGATATAGCGACACCCAAGCCCCAAGACAACGAATCGCTGCCGCGATGGTCTGCCACAGGAGGTAACCAAATGCGACGGGTTCGCCTTGCCCCGAAGCAGCAAGTTGCATGGATGTCAGCTTGCGAGCGCCAAGCTTCAGCCGCAATCCTATAGTGCGCGGCCGGCGTTGCCGGTCTCGAAAACCCAGCCGTCGGGGTAATCCTCGGCAAAGCCAGCCTCGGGAATGAGCAGCTTAGCACGGTATGGCACTGTGGGAGCCTCGTAGATGTACTCGGTCTCACTCACACGATGGTAGCTTTGCGGCAGAACAACCAAACTCGACGCGCCAGCCACAAGCCAAGCCACCGGAAAATCCGCCTTGTCGCCGACCTTCAGGTTCATTCTGCGAATTTGTTGCAGGTTCGTCGCCGGCGTAAAGCTGTAGTCCAGGTCCACCATCGACTGAACCGCCGGCTGCCGCTGCCCATTGACAGTCCAGCCGGTCTCGTTGCGGATGCCGGTCTCGTTGCGGATTATTGTCAGATCGACTGACTGGGAACCGATGAACCCGCGAACGCTGCCGGATTTGGTCGTCCAATCTTCGGCCAGTTGCACAGTGTAGTCCAAACGTGCCGGGCCCGCATCCGACAGGTATACAGCGGCTCCATTCAAGTGCCAGCCGAGGTCTGTCTGCTTTAGCTGCACGACATCGTGCCCTGGTTCGTCCGTCCTGCGCCAGATAGCGAGTAGAGACATCTTTCACCTCTCGATGCGTTGTTCATCACCACGATCAATTTTTCGGCCGAGGTCGGATACGAGTTGCTGAAGGCTGCTCCCCAATATGACCAGGCTCACTCCGAGCAAGGCGACATCCTTGATCAGAAAGGCACCTAACCCGTTGAGGAAGGGAAACCCTCCGGAGCCCGTTTCCCAGATCGGCAGGGTGAGCATTGTCGAGGACGTCAGCGCGAAGATGACTGAACCGATGGCACCCCCCACGAGGCCAGCCCAGACGCTACGGACAGATGCTATCAGCAGAAGCGCTGTGACCAGTTCGACCACGCCCAGGAAGTAGGAGGCTCCCGCAGATCCGAATGCGGGATAGAGCCATGCCAGCCAAGGCGTATTCTCGACGAATGGCCTAAGTGCCTCGATCTCGATTGCGGTGAATTTCAAAATGCCGATCAACAGCAGAGGAAGCACCACCCCCAGAAGGGTTACCGCGCGACCCACGGCAGCAAGGTGGTAGCCAGCTTGATTGATGCGCGCCACGAACGGAGCGTTGGCGGTTGCAGAGGTAAACATGGCCTTCTCCTTTCGATTTGTATGCTCCAAGCATATAATAATTCGACCTTGATGTATATGCTCCGAGCATATATTTTTTGGCGATGACCGATTCCAGGATTGAAAATGTGATTGGCGCTCTAGCGCTCGCCTTTGCGGACATTTTGCAGCGGGACGCTCAGGCCAAAGCACCGGAGCCCGGCCCGGCGGCTTCCGCGATCACCCTCATTGGCCACGTACCGGGCCTGTCGATCGAGAGGCTGCGCCGCGCATTGTCACTGTCCCATTCGGGCACCGTCAGACTGGTCGATCGACTGGTCGCGGAGGGATTGGCGGCTCGGTTCTCGGCGCCTGACGACCATCGCGCGGTAGCGCTAAGGCTCACTCCTTTGGGCGAGACGACCTGCAGTGCTATTCTTTCCGCTCGCCAGAAAGGGCTCGCGTCAGCGCTCGCTGTTCTAAGTCAGGAGGAGCTGCAAGAATTCGGTAACCTTGCCGCCAAGCTGTTGCGTGGGCTCGTCAGCACCGAGGACCATGCATACCGTATTTGCCGGCTCTGCAACTATACCGCTTGCCAAGACTGCCCTGTGGAAGCGGAACTGGCCTGAGCTGTGGCTTTGGGCGACATGCCTTAGATGTTGCGGCTGCCCGGCTTGACTGGCGGTATGGCGGCAAGCTCGGGCGGCAGCCTGTCGGCCGGGTAGGCCGGAACCTCATATTCGGCGAGCGCGATCAGCGGCACGCCGACATCGGTCTTGCCGGCCGAGCGGTCGATGATGCAGGCAGCGGCAACCACCTCGGCTCCAAGCGCGCGCAGGCAGTCGATGGTCTCGCGGATCGACAGGCCGGTGGTGACGATGTCCTCGACGATGACGACGCGCGACCCGCTGGCGATCTCGAAGCGGCGGAGCCTGAACTCGCCCGCTTCCCGCTCGACCCAGATCGCCGGTGCGCCAAGATGGCGCGAGGTCTCGTAAGCCGGGATCAGCCCGCCGATCGCCGGGCCGACGACGTAGTCGATCCTGCCGGACACAGCAGCGCGGATTTTTTCGGCCAGCGCCTTGCACAGGCGCTCGGTCTTGTCGGCATGCATGAAGACCCGCGCCTTCTGCAGGAAGACCGGGCTACGCAAACCCGAAGTCAGGATGAAATGCCCCTCGAGAACGGCACCGGCCTCACGGAAAACGCCCAGCACTTCGTCGGTGTTCATTGTTCGCTCCGTTCATGATGAATGGTGAATGGTGAATAGTGAATGGTCAGTAGTCGGCAGTGAGAGCGCCCTTCTTTCACTATTCACTATTCACTATTCACTATTCACTATTCACTATTCACTATTCTCGCCATTCACCCATTCACCCGCCGTGCGTCGCTGACGCTCGAATTGTCCTTGAGCTGCGACAGTAGCCGGTTCAGGTGCTTCAGGTCCCAGACTTCGAGATCGATCAGCATTTCGGTGAAATCAGGCGCGGTGCGCACCATCGACAATGTATGGATGTTGGCATCGTTGGATGCAACGACCTGCGCAATGTCGGCCAGTGAGCCCGGCGCGTTGATGGCGGTGACCGAGACGCGCGCCGGAAACCGCTCCTTGGTGCGCTCGTCTATGTCCCAGCGCACGTCGATCCAGCGTTCTGGCTGGTCGTCGAAGGCCTGCAGCGCCGGCGACTGGATCGGATAGATGGTGATGCCGGTCCCCGGCTGCACGATGCCGACGATGCGGTCGCCGGGCACAGCACCTTCCGGCGCGAAGCGCACCGGCAGGTCGCCGCGCACGCCGCGGATCGGTACGGCGCCGTCCCTTGGCTGGTCCTTGTCCTTGCGTGCGGCGCGGCCCGGAATCTGGAACAGCATGCCGGCGGCGTTGCGGATCTTCGACCAGCCCTCCTCGCGCTGCTTGGGCGCCGCCAGCGTGATGCGCTCGTCCTTGTAGTCGGGAAACACCGCCTTGATGACATCGGTAGAGGCAAGTTCGCCGCGGCCGACAGAGGCCAGCACATCCTCGATGTCCTTGCGTGCCAGCCGATGCAGCACCGATTTCAAGCTTTCCTTGGTAAAAATCTTGCCTGACCGCTCGAAAGCACGTTCCAGTATGCGGATGCCGAGACCCGAATACTGCTTGCGGATGGCATTCTTGGTGGCGCGGCGGATCGCCGAGCGCGCCTTGCCGGTGACGACCACCGATTCCCATGCCGCCGGCGGCACCTGCGCCTTGGAGCGGATGATTTCGACCTCGTCGCCATTCTTCAGCTCGGTCATCAGCGGCATGATGCGGCCGTTGACCTTGGCGCCGACGCAGGTATCACCGACATCGGTGTGCACGGCGTAGGCGAAATCGATCGGCGTCGCGCCGCGCGGCAGCGCGATCAGCATGCCCTTGGGCGTGAAGCAGAAAACCTGGTCCTGGAACAGTTCCAGCTTGGTGTTTTCGAGGAAGTCCTCGGGATTGTCGCCTTCGGCAAGCTGCTCGATGGTGCGCCGCAGCCAGGCATAGGCGTTGGTCTCCTTCGAGATCGCGTGGGCGGTGCCGTTCACCTTGCCGCCGCTGTCCTTGTAGATCGAATGCGCGGCAACGCCATATTCGGCGATCTTGTTCATCTGATAGGTGCGGATCTGCAGCTCGACGCGCTGCCGCGACGGTCCGACGATGGTGGTGTGGATCGAACGGTAGTCGTTCTGCTTCGGCGTCGAGATGTAGTCCTTGAAGCGGCCGGGCACCATCGACCACGTGGTGTGGATGGCGCCGAGCGCGCGGTAGCAGTCCTCGACGGTATCGACGACGACGCGAAAGCCGAAAATGTCGGACAGCTGTTCGAAGGACAGCGCCTTGGCCTCCATCTTGCGGAACACCGACCACGGCTTCTTCTGACGGCTCTTGACCTCGGCCTTGATCGCATATTTGTCGAACAGCGTGGACAGCGCCTTCTCGATCTCGGACAGCACATCCTTGTTGCGCTCGAAGATTTCGGCGAGCCGCGCGGTGACGGCGCGGTAGGCTTCCGGATTGATGAAGCGAAAGGCGATCTCCTCGAGCTCCTCGCGCATGCCTTGCATGCCCATGCGCCCGGCCAGCGGCGCATAGATATCCATCGTTTCCTCGGCGATGCGCAGGCGCTTGGCTTCGGGCACATGGTCGAGGGTGCGCATGTTGTGCAAGCGGTCGGCAAGCTTGACCAGAAGCACGCGAACGTCTTCCGATATCGCCAGCAACAGCTTGCGCAGGTTTTCCGCCTGCTCGGCCTTTTTGGAGACGAGGTCGAGTTTCTTCAGCTTGGTCAGGCCTTCGACCAGCTTGCCCATTTCCGGACCGAACAGCTCGTCGATCTCGGCCCTGGTCGCCGTGGTGTCCTCGATCGTATCGTGCAGCAAGGCAACCGCGATGGTCGCCTCATCCATGTGCATTTCGGTGAGGATGGCGGCGACTTCGAGCGGATGCGAGAAATAGGGATCGCCGGAGGCGCGCTTCTGGTGACCATGCTTCTGCATGGCGTAGACATAGGCCTTGTTGAGCAGCGCCTCGTTGACGTCAGGCTTGTAGCGCTGGACGCGCTCGACAAGCTCATACTGACGCATCATGGGCGGGATCTCGCAGTGCTGAAATGAATCATGCGCCGCACTGGCGTACGGCGCATGTCATAGATAACCACGAAACCGCCGGCGCGAAAGTGTCGGCGGCCGGTGGGAAGATTAATAATCGTCGCTTTTTTCCGGCGGCACCAGACCTTCGATGCCGGCCAGGAGGTCTTCCTCGGTCATGCGGTCGAAGGTGATGTTGTCCTCGGTGTCGTCGGCGTCGGTTGCCGCAGCGGCGGTACCGGTCTGGTCGGCGATCGCCTCGCCGTCGGCTTCCGGCTCGTCGACCTCGACATGCTTCTGCAGCGAGTGGATCAGGTCTTCCTTGAGGTCGTCGGGCGACAATGTCTCCTCGGCGATCTCGCGCAGCGCGATGACCGGATTCTTGTCGTTGTCACGAGGAACGGTGATCTGCGCGCCCTGGCTGATCTGACGGGCGCGGTGGCCGGCCAGAAGCACGAGCTCGAAGCGGTTGTTGACCTTGTCGATGCAATCTTCAACGGTTACACGGGCCATGAGCTGCCCCTTTCATGCCTGGATTTGATGGAAAACAGGCGCGGTCCATAACCCGAACGCCGCCAAAATACAAGCTTCTTGGCAGTGCCGGACAATGCCGGGCCTGGGGGCCTCGGCCCCGGGTCTGGCCAAGGCCAGTCTTGGCGCGCGCCGCCTGCGACATGCGGCACCGATCACAATTGCTTGCGATGCAGCATCATACCCTTGGATTGCCGTAAAACCGGCGTTATCTCGAATGACGAAGGTCAGCCGGTTATTTCAAGCCGACCGATAGTCACGCGCATTTAGACGACCGCTTATTTTCGAAAAGGAATATTTCCATGTTCGACCCTCGTGAAAAAATCGCTCTTTTCATCGACGGTGCCAATCTTTACGCCACCTCGCGTGCGCTCGGCTTCGACATCGACTACCGCAGGCTTTTGTCAAACTTCCAGAAGCGCGGCTACCTGCTGCGTGCCTACTATTACACCGCGCTGGTCGAGGATCAGGAATATTCCTCGATCCGGCCGCTGATCGATTGGCTCGACTATAACGGCTTCAAGGTGGTGACCAAGCCGGCCAAGGAGTTCACCGACTCGACCGGCCGCCGCAAGATCAAGGGCAATATGGACATCGAGCTGACCGTCGATGCGCTGGAACTCGCCGATGTCGTCGACCACTATGTCATCTTTTCCGGCGACGGCGATTTCCGCACGCTGGTCGAGGCGCTGCAGCGGCGCGGGCGCAAGGTCTCGATCGTCTCGACCATGGCTTCGCAGCCGCCGATGATTTCCGACGATCTGCGCCGCCAGGCCGATCATTTCATTGACCTGATTACCTTGAAGAGCGATGTCGGCCGCGATCCGTCCGAGCGGCCGGTGCGCCGGCCCGAACCAGCCGAAGTCGACGAGGACGAGTATTGACGGCGGCGGTCTTGACCGCTCCCCTGGTCGCGTCCTCCGAGCCCGACCGCGATTGCCCGCTCTGCCCGCGGCTGCATGATTTTATTGCGCAATGGCGGCAGCGCGAGCCGTCCTGGTTCAATGCACCAGTGCCGACCTTTCTGCCACCCGAGGGCGAGGAGGCGGTGCGGCTGCTGATCGTCGGACTGGCGCCGGGCCTGCGCGGCGCAAACCGCACCGGACGCCCCTTCACCGGCGATTTTGCCGGCGACCTGCTCTACAACACGCTGATCGCACACGGCTTTGCCCGTGGCCAATTCAAGGCGCGGCCCGATGACGGGCTGGAGCTTGTCGGCACGGCGATCACCAATGCAGTTCGCTGCGTGCCGCCGGACAACAAGCCGGCCGGCGCCGAGATTGCCACCTGCCGGACGTTCCTGGTGCCGACGATCGCGCGGTTCAAGAACCTGCGCGCCGTGCTGGCGCTGGGCTCGATCGCGCACCAGTCGACCGTGCGGGCGCTCGGCCAGCGTGTCGCCGCTTATCCGTTCAAGCATGGCGGGCAGCAGCAAACCAATGGCGTGACGCTGTTTTCCAGCTATCATTGCTCGCGCTACAACACCAACACCGGCGTGCTGACGGAAGCAATGTTCGTAAACGTCTTCAGGGAGATAGCGGCGTTTCTGGAGAGATAGATTCGGGCGGTGACGCAAACAGCTCGGCCAATTTCTCCGGCCCGCCCTGAAGCACATTCAGATCGACATCGCCGGTGATGCCGTCGACGCGACCGCTGTCGTGGTACTGCCAATAGATCCAGTCGTCATGACCTGGCTGCAGCGCCAGCGAACGAACCCAGCGCGGGCGGCCGACGATCTGGCTGGTATAGGCCCGTGCCGCGTCGTCGGTCACATAGAGGATCGCCGTCTTGCCGAAAGCTGCCTCGACAGGGCCGAGGAAAGCCGAGAGTTCAACGCTCAATTCTTCGGGCGATGGCCGCCGCGGGCAATTGCCGACGAATTCGATATCCACCACCGGCGGCAGCAGCGTTTGATCGCGCGGCACGACGGAGATGAAATTCTTCGCCTGATCGGCGCCAGGCCTGCAGAAGGTGAAGAAATGATAGGCGCCGACCGCCAGACCAGCCGCACGCGCCTCGCTCAGATTGGCGGCGAAGGCATCGTCGACATGGTCGCCGCCTTCAGTTGCCTTGATGATGGCGAAGGCGACATCATCGGCGGCAACACGCCGCCAGTCGATCTGTCGCTGGTGATGGGAAACGTCGATGCCCCTGACCGGATATTTGCCGCGGTCCGGAGAAAATGGTCGGGAGTAAAAATAGCCGGCGGCCGTGACAAGGCACGCCAGGATCAGGCTGGCCGCACCCCAAAAGACAATCCGGTTCCTCATCCGGTTCTTCAAAAGAGGCCTATCCCTGTTGAACCGCCCTGCCCTCCGCTATGGCTCCGGGCGTTCGTCGCTCGAAAAGCCAAATCGTTGGCTTTTCGTCCGCTTCGCGGACCGCTCCTCACCCACGCTCCTTCAGCAGCCGGCCCTTTTCGCGCGACCAGTCGCGCTGCTTTTCGGTTTCGCGCTTGTCGTGCAGTTTCTTGCCGCGGCCGACGGCGAGCAAAAGCTTCGCCCTGCCTTTTTCATTGAAATAGATTTTTAGCGGCACCAGCGTCATGCCTTCGCGATCGACGCTCTGCGACAGCTTGGCCATCTCGCGCTTGTTGAGCAGGAGTTTGCGGCGCCGGCGTGGCTCGTGGTTGAAGCGGTTGGCCTGCAGATATTCCGGCAAATAGGAGTTGATCAGCCAGATCTCGCCGCCCTCGACCGAGGCGTAGCTGTCCTGGATGTTGGCCTGGCCCTGGCGCAGCGACTTCACCTCGGTGCCGGTCAGCACCAGGCCGGCCTCGATCGTGTCGAGCACCTCGTAGGAAAACCGCGCCTTGCGGTTTTCCGCAACGGTTTTGTTGTTGGGATCGGCTTTTCTGACCTGGTTCATGACGTCTAGAGTCCGTTTCGAAACTCGCTCCTGCGAGTCAGATGATGGTGGCACTAGAGCGCCGCGCGATTTTCAAACGCGCAAAGTACGCTCTAGAAGCCTGAGCTTGCGCATGGTCCTTTCCGAAAGCGAACGCTTTCGGGGCCATGCGCGAACCGGAGCGGAGCGTACATATAGTACGTGAGCACCGGAAGCGCAGGTGACGCCTTCAGTTGGCCGCAGGAGTAGAGTTTCCAAACGGGCTCGCTAGTTAATCAAGCCGGCGTGCTTCATGGCCGCATCGATCTTTTCGGCGGTCGACTGCTCGATGGTGACCAGCGGCGAACGCAGCACGTTCTCGACCTTGCCGAGCTTCGACAGCGCATATTTCGCGCCGGACACGCCGGGTTCCAGGAAAATCGCCTTGTGCAGCGGCAGCAGGCGGTCCTGCAAGTCCAGCGCCTTGGCGTGGTCGCCGGAAAGCGTCGCCTCCTGGAATTCGGCGCACAGCCGCGGCGCGACATTCGCCGTCACCGAGATGCAGCCGACGCCGCCATGGGCGTTGAAACCGAGTGCCGAGGCGTCCTCGCCGGAAAGCTGGATGAAATCCTTGCCACAGGTGGCACGCTGCTCGGAAACCCGCTCGACCTTGCCGGTGGCGTCCTTGACGCCGACGATGTTCTTGAAGTCATGCACCAACTGGCCCATGGTCTCGGGCATCATGTCGATCACCGAGCGCGGCGGAATGTTGTAGATGATGATCGGCAGGCTGGTCGCCTTGGCGACGGCAGCGAAATGCGCATAGAGGCCGCGCTGCGTCGGCCGGTTGTAGTAGGGCGTGACGACGAGTGCCGCGTCGGCGCCGGCCTTCTCGGCATATTGCACCAGGCCAACCGCCTCCTCGGTGTTGTTGGAGCCGGCGCCGGCGACGACCGGAACGCGGCCCTTTGCCATTTCGACGCACACTTTTACGACGTGGCGGTGCTCGTCATGCGACAGCGTCGGCGACTCGCCGGTGGTGCCGACCGGAACCACGCCGGTCGTGCCTTCAGCGATCTGCCAGGCGATGAAGGCGCGAAACGCTTTCTCGTCGAAACGGCCGCTCTTTTCGAACGGTGTCACGAGCGCGGTAAGCGAGCCTCTCAGCATGTCGTCCAACTCCTTGGGACTGGCGCACGAGCCCGAAAATCGGAGCCGATTCACGGAAAGATCATGCGCCAAAATTTAAAGTGCTACAGCATCCTTTGCGCGTCCGAGACGACGCGCGGTGCTGCAGGTGTTTTGTCGTGCGCGCCTTCTAGCCGAAAGCGAAGCGGCGCACCATAGTCTCGACATTGTTGCGCGGCAAGCATGACAAGAATGCCAGCAAGCGCAATTTGAACGACTTCGATAGCCCCGTTTACAGGCTCTTCACCACAGCCAACTAGGCTTCAGTTGATCTGTGCCTGTTGGTGATTGTGCAAGACAGGAAATGATGAAGACGATGCCGACCCGGCAGCCTCATTTTTTCGCGCTGCTTGGCGCAATTCTCCTGTTGACGCCGACCCTTGTGGCCGCCGGCAAGGTCGATGCACAGGTCACGTCGACCATTCCGAAGCCAAACCTGCTGGATACCGGCCTGCAGGGTCCGGAATCCCCTCCCGCCAGCGTCGCCAGGTTGAAGAGCGGCCTCGATGCGCTGGCGGCAAACGACATTGCCGGTGCGCGCCAGGTGCGCGACGCCCTGCCGGTCAATTCGCTCGACCAGCACATCCTTGCCTGGGCGATCGCGTTCTATGGCGGCGACAGGGTGCCAAGCGGCGACATCGCCGATGCTGCGAAAATGCTGCCGAACTGGCCGGGCATGATCGCCTTGCGCAAGAACAGCGAGCGCGCGCTCTACCGCGAGAACCCCGCGCCTGAGATCGTGGTGCAGGCTTTCGGCGGCAGCCAGCCGCAAACAGCCGAGGGCGTGGTGATCCTCGCCCGCTCCTATGTCTCGCAGGGCAACGTCCAGGCGGCGCACTCGGTGCTGTCGCCTTTCTGGCGCACCGAAAAACTGCAAGCCAGGGACGAGGCGGCGATCATCCAGGAATTCGGCACGCTGATCCCCGCAGCAGACCACCGTTTCCGCATGGAGCGCATGTTTTATGCCGACCGGGTCAGTTCGGCGCTGCGCGTCGCCGGCCTTGCGGGCGCCCGGCAACTGGCCGACGCCTGGGCCGCGGCGGACAAGGGCGACAAGAATGCGGTCGACAAGAACGCCGCCAGGCTGCTGAAGGCGGTGCCCGCCGCGCAGCGTTCGGCCGGCTATCTCTTCGCCCAAGCCCAATATCTGCGCAAGCAGCAGAAGTTTTCCGACGCCGCCGCAACGGTGATGAAGGCGCCGAGCGACCGCAACGCTCTGGTCGACCCGGATGCCTGGTGGGCCGAGCGCCGGGTGCTGTCGCGCGAACTGGTCGACCAGGGCGACATGAAAACCGCCTACAGGATAGTCGCAGCACACGCCGGCGAAACGGCTGCCAACGCGGCGGATGCGGAGTTTCATGCCGGCTGGTACGCGCTGCGCGGCCTCAACGATCCCACCACCGCTGCCAAGCATTTTGAGCGGATCGCCGGTCTCGCCCAGGGGCCGATATCGCTGTCGCGCGCCTACTATTGGCTCGGCCGTGCCGCCGAAGCCGGCGGCCCTGGCAGCGCCAAGGATTATTTTAGCCGTGCCGCAGGTTACGGCACGACGTTCTACGGCCAGCTCGCCGGTGAGCGCGTCGGCCGGCAGGTCCTCAACAGCGCCCATCCGCAGCCGAGCGCCACCGATCACCGGAATTTTTCCAACCGCGAGGCGGTCAGCGCCATCAGGCGACTGCAGCAGGCAGGCTATCAGCGCTACGCCGACACGCTTTACCGCGACCTCGCCGGCCAGTTGAGCAGCCCCGGAGAGCTGGCGCTTCTGGCCGCGATGGCGGAAAAGCAGGGCAATCACTTCCTGGCACTGAAAGTCGGCAAGATCGCCGGCGCGCGCGGCATCGATGTCGGGGCGCTTTCGCATCCGCTCGGCGTCATTCCCGAGACGGCCAACATTTCCGGCTCCGGCAAGGCGCTGGCCTATGCGATCGCCCGCCAGGAAAGCGAGTTCAACATCGGCGCCGTCTCCAGCGCCGGCGCACGTGGCCTGCTGCAGCTGATGCCGGCGACCGCCAGGCAATTGGCTGACAAGGCCGGAATGACCTTCTCGCAAGCGCGGCTGACCACCGACGCCGGCTACAACGCGACCTTGGGCGCCGCCTTCCTCGGCGAGCAGCTCGGCCGCTTCAACGGCTCCTATGTGCTGACCTTCGCCGGCTACAATGCCGGCCCCGGCCGCGCCGCCCAGTGGGTGGCCAGATACGGCGACCCGCGCGGCAAGGACATCGACGCCGTCGTCGACTGGATCGAGCGGATTCCTTATACCGAAACAAGAAGTTACGTCCAGCGCGTGATGGAGAATTACGAAGTCTACAAGATGCGTATTTCCGGCAAGTACGACATTGTCGGGGATTTGGTGAACGGGCGGAGTTGATCCGTTCGGGCGAAGGCTGGCTTGGCGAAGCACCCCCCTCTGCCCTGCCGGGCATCTCCCCCCTCAAGGGGAGATTGGCAGTTACACTGGCGGCGCCTTCCTTATCAGCGTTGGCGATTGGCGAAAAGCAGAGGGACAGCCAATCTCCCCCCAAGTGGGGGAGATGTCCGGCAGGACAGAGGGGGGCGCTGTCCCGCCGATATCTCGAAAATGACGCTTCGATTTGACCACCCCCGCCCTCGCCTGTAGCAGTCGAGACGATCCGACAACGGCGAGGAATCGAGTCCCAAAATGTCGAGCGGTTTTTCCGACTTCTTCTACGCCTCGCCGGACGGGCTTGAACTCCACGCCCGCATCTATGGCGAAGCGAATTCCGGCCACTGGCCGGTCGTCTGCCTGCCCGGCCTGACCCGCAATAGCCGCGATTTTCATGAACTGGCGCTGCACCTGTCGCGGCGGGCGCAAACGCCGCGAAAAATCGTCGCTTTCGACTATCGCGGGCGCGGGCAATCCGCCTGCGACCCCGATATCGGCCACTACAATATCGGCGTCGAAGCCGGTGACATCCTCGCCGGGTTGGCGGCGCTGGGCATCGACGAGGCAGGTTTCATCGGCACGTCACGCGGCGGGCTGATCATCCATGTGCTTGGCGTGATGCGGCCGGCAGTCCTGCGGGCTATGGTGCTCAACGATATCGGCCCGGTGCTCGAGGCCGGCGGTCTCGCCCATATCCGCTCCTATCTCGAGCGCGCGCCGAAGCCGAAAACCCACGCCGAGGCCGTCGGCGCCCAGCGCGGCGCGCATGGCAGCGACTTTCCTGCCCTGACCGAGGCGGATTGGGAGCGGATGGTAGCGGCGCTCTACCGAGAGACGGTTGAAGGATTATTGCCGGATTTCGACCCGAAGCTGGTCGAGACGCTGGCGGGACTCGACCTGACCCAGAAGCTGCCAGACATGTGGCCGCAGTTCGAGGCGCTGGAGGCAATACCCTTGCTCGCCATACGCGGCGCCAATTCGAAGCTGCTGTCCGCCGAGACCTTCGAACAAATGCGAAACCGTCATCCTTGTGTCGAGGCGATCACGGTCGAAGGCCAGGGCCATGCGCCTTTCCTCGAGACCGGCGGCCTGCCCGGCGCCATCGCCGCTTTTCTGGACAGGACCGAGCAACGCTTCGCCGGGAGCCGGTTTTTTCAACGATAATGGGTCAGGCTTGTTGATTGTGCCGGCGCTTTTCTTTATCCACCAGCGCAACGGAGAGGTGGCCGAGTGGTCGAAGGCGCTCCCCTGCTAAGGGAGTAGAGGTCAAAAGCTTCTCGTGGGTTCGAATCCCATCCTCTCCGCCATCCCGCTTCGCGCTTCGCGCTCGCCGCTTTTCGCCATGCGGCAATGCCTTGGCCGGCGACTCACAGACATCGCCGCAATTGCGGCAGCCAATTGCCGGAATCGGCCGGATTGCAAGGGCTCGCCCAAGGGTCTGCGACGGCTCGATGGTTAACGGGAGCTTTCCGAGTGAGGCCAAATCGTGTCATTTGTGCAACAAGGCAGGGTGATAGCGCCTGCACAGACCTGCCGCCGATGCGATGGTTGTTGAACGCCGCCGCCTCATGGGTAATGTCGGGTTCGAAGGAGCGGCGCGGTGCGCATCTTTTTCGGTAGTGGGGATGGGGCAGGGAACGCTGTCCTTCAGCAAAGAATACCCAGACCCGTTTTTTAACTTTTGACTGGAGGTCAGAAAATGAACATCAAGAGCCTTCTTCTTGGCTCCGCTGCGGCTCTGGTCGCAGTTTCCGGTGCGCGCGCCGCCGACGCCGTCGTCGTCGCCGAGCCGGAACCCGCTGAATACGTCCGCATCTGCGACGTCTACGGCGCTGGCTACTTCTACATCCCCGGCACCGAGACCTGCCTGCGCATCGGCGGCTACATCCGCTACGACATCGGCGTCGGCGACGTCGGCTCGTTCGACGGTGCTGAGAACTTCGACGTCGAGGACGGCGACATCCAGGACACCTACTACAAGCAGGCCCGCTTCACGCTGAGGACCTGGACCGGCCAGGAAACCGAACTCGGCACCTTGAAGACCTTCACCGAGACCCGCTTCAACTTCGGCAACAACAACCGACACGTCAGCATCGACACCGTCGATCCGGACGGTGCCGGTCCGCTGCTGCCGGTCACGACCATTGTCGATAACCCTGCCGGAAACAAAGGCATTTCGCTGAACTTCGCCTGGATCCAGCTCGGTGGCCTGCGCGTCGGTAAAGACGAATCGGCCTTCGATACGTTCATCGGTTATGCCGGCAACGTCATCCAGGATACGCTGGTTCCCTACGGCGGTTTCGACACCAACGTCGTCCAGTACTATTTCGACTTCGGCAACGGCTTCTCGGCCGTCGCCTCGCTCGAACAGGGTTATGGCGACTTCACGATCGACAGCTATGTTCCGCATGTCGTCGGCGGCTTGAAGTGGACGCAGGGCTGGGGCGCCATCACCGGCGTCATTGCTTACGACGCCAACTACGAAGAGGTGGCCGGCAAGGTTCGCCTCGACCTCACCCCGATGGAGAACCTGTCGCTGTTCATCATGGCCGGCTACGGCACCGACGACAACTACACGGACGGGACCTTTGCACTCCCCGCCACCGGCGGCCGCGGCATGTACAAGCTGTGGAGCGGCAATTGGGCGGTCTGGGGCGGTGGCACCTACACCATCAACGAGAAGACGTCGTTCAACACCCAGATCTCCTATGACGAAGGCGAAAACCTCGGCATCGCTGCCAACATCGCTTACGACATCGTTCCGGGCCTGACGATCACGGCCGAAGTCGACTACCTGCACGCCGGCGAGTTCGGCGAGGCCGGCTTCGACAACTGGACCGACGCGGACGACGAAGACAGCCTCGGCGGCATGCTCCGCTTCCAGCGCTCGTTCTAATCAGCATCGTCTGACTGAAATCGAACCCGGCGGGCAACCGCCGGGTTTTTTCGTGTCGGCGTGGCTGTCAAGGGCGGAATGTTTTCAGCCGAATAATGCAGCTGCACAGAATGAAAGCAGCGGCGATCCTTCGCGCCCCCCTCTGTCCTGCCGGACAGGGCTCTTCCTTCTCCCCCTGTGGGAGAAGGTGGATTGGCGCGCAGCGCCAAAACGGTTGAGCAACCGTGCTTCAAACGGAAGTCGGATTCCAGGGTTTGTTGGTGCGCACCATAGCGTTGAGGGTTGTGATGAGCTTGCGCAT